>DATGDE010000063.1:0-5943 GCA_035311125.1 Gemmatimonadales bacterium | reverse complement strand
GGTGTCCTTCCCGCCAGGCGCTCCACCGCACCGCGCACGTCGTTGATCGGGATGGCCCTGTCGAGAGGCTCCGCGCCGCCGGCTGCGCCGGCCACGACGAGTCCCACGACGTCGCCCCGCTCGTCGACGACGGGACCGCCCCCGGCGCCCGGGAAGACCGGGACGGACATGTGGAGCCAGCGAACGCCGTCTTCGGTGCGCACTGCACGGAGCAGCGCTTCCGTCACCGTCGTGCCCTGGCCGAACGGCACGCCGATGGCGAACAGCCGCTGTCCCAGTACCAGACTGTCGGAGTCGGCGAGCGGTGCGCTCGGCAATGCGACCCCCGGGATGAGGATGAGGGCCAGATCGAGCCGAGGCGCATAGGAGAGCGTCCCCACCGCATCGTACACCTCACCGGTGGAGAGCCGCACACGCACTCGCTGCGCTCCCGCGATGACGTGCGCGCTCGTCGCAATGAGACCCGTGTGTGTCAGCAGCAGGCCGCTGCCGCTCGCACCGCAGCAGACGCCGCGCACTTCGAGGGTCACCGTGGCCGCGCTGACTCTGACGAGCGCCGCGGACCGTGTGGCGGCATCGCGGGAGGAGGGGCCGCTCTGCGCGAGCACGCTCGTCGCCGCGAAGAGACTGGTGGCGATCGCCGCATACGCCCTGGAAGCCATGAACTGGAAGGTCACGCCGCGGGGTGCAGGCGAACATCGGGCGGCGGGATGAAAGGCGAATTAGCAATTAGGGTTGAGGGCGCCCGCATTGGTGCCCGTCGAAGTCAGGAGGCGCAGGCCAAGACCTGACGTACCTTCCTTGGATGGAGCGCAATGCGAGGGGGGCGGAGTCGCGCATGCTCGATGCGATCCAGCGCCGCGCATTCGCTTACTTTCTGCACGAGACCAACCACGCGAACGGATTGGTGCTCGACAAGACGTGCCCGGACTGGCCGGCCAGCATCGCGGCCGTAGGGCTGGGGCTGACCGCCTATCCAGTCGGTGTGGAGCGCGGGTTCGTCTCGCGCCGCGAGGCCGCAGAGTGCGCGCTCACCACGCTGCGATTCTTCTGGCACAGCAAGCAAGGACCCGAGCCCGACGCGACAGGGTACAAGGGATTTTACTATCACTTTCTCGACCTGCAGTCTGGCGCCCGCGCCTGGCAGTGCGAGTTGTCGACCATCGACTCGGCACTGCTGCTGGGCGGCATGCTGACCGCCGCGGCGTACTTCGACGGAGACGGGGCGGCCGAGCGCGAGATCCGCGACCTCGCCGATCGGATGTACTCGCGCGTCGATTGGCGCTGGGCCCAGAACGGCGGAGCCACGGTCACCCATGGGTGGAAGCCAGAAACCGGGTTTCTACCGTTCCGGTGGGAAGGGTACGACGAGGCGCTGCTGCTGTACGTGCTCGGGCTCGGCTCGCCGACGCACCCGCTCTTCCCGGAGAGCTATCGGGCGTGGGCATCGACCTATGAATGGAAGACGGTCTACGACATTCCATTCCTGTACGCAGGCCCGCTGTTCACGCACCAACTGTCTCACGTGTGGATCGATTTTCGCGGCATTCAGGACTCGTTCATGCGCGAGCACGGCAGCGACTACTTCGAGAACAGCCGGCGCGCGACGCTCGTGCAGCAGCAATATGGCATCCGCAATCCCAAAGGTTTCGCACGGTACGGGGAGTTCTGCTGGGGGATCACCGCGAGTGATGGGCCGGGTGAGACCACTCGCGTGGTGGACGGCGTCGAGCGGCAATTCTTCGACTATCGGGCCCGGGGGGTGCCCGACGGCCCCGACGACGGCACGATCGCTCCCTGGGCCGTGGTCGCGTCGCTGCCGTTCGCCCCGGAGATCGTGTTGCCGACGATCGCGCACTTCACCCGGCTCCATCTTCACGACGTGCATCCATACGGCTTCAAGGCGACGTTCAATCCGACCTTCCCCGAGGGCGCCGGTTCCCCGTATGGGTGGGTGTCCCCGTGGCACTTTGGTATCAACGAGGGGCCGATTGTCGTGATGATCGAGAACTACCAGTCGGGACTGGTGTGGCGATTGATGCGACAGTGTCCGTATGTCGTCGCCGGGCTGCGGGCCGCCGGCTTCACCGGCGGATGGCTGTCGCACGACGACCGACCAGCATGAGGGACGCTCCGCGATTCCGTCGCAGCGTGCTTCCTACGGCCGAGGCGCTCGCCGAGGACGCGACGCCATGAAGATCAGTCCACTGGCCGGCCATCCGGCTCCCCCGGAGTTGCTGGTCAATGTGCCCCAGCTCATCGCGGCCTACTATGACGATGTGCCCGACCCCGCGATGGCGGGACAGGGAGTCGCGTTCGGCACGTCCGGGCATCGCGGGTCCTCCTTCCATAAGACATTCAACGAATGGCATGTGCTCGCCATCACGCAGGCGATTTGCCGCTACCGCACGCAGCAGGGCATCGATGGCCCGCTGTTCCTCGGTATCGACACGCACGCGCTGTCGGGCCCGGCGTGCGCCAGCGCGCTCGAGGTGCTGGCGGCCAACGAGGTGGACGTCATGCTCGCCGAGCGCGACGAATACACGCCGACGCCCGCGGTATCGCACGCCATCCTGACCTACAATCGCGGGCGGACGTCCGGTCTGGCCGACGGCATCGTCGTCACGCCTTCGCACAATCCGCCGGAGGACGGTGGGTTCAAGTACAACCCGCCCAACGGGGGGCCGGCCGATGCGGTCGTCACCGACCAGATCGGAGCGGAGGCCAACGCGCTGCTGCGGCGCCGCCTCCAGGGCGTGAAGCGCATACCCATCGAGCAGGCATTGCGCGCCGCCACGACGCATCGGCACGACTATCTCCACGCCTACGTGAACGACCTGGGCGCGGTGATCGACATGGAAGCGATTCGCGGTGCGCGTATCCGTCTGGGCGTGGATCCGCTCGGCGGGGCGGGAGTCCACTACTGGGCCCCGATCGCGGAGCAGTACGGGTTGAACCTCACGGTGGTGAGCGAGACGGTCGATCCAACCTTCGGATTCATGTCGGTGGATTGGGATGGCCGCATCCGGATGGACCCGTCGTCGTCCTACGCGATGCAGCGTCTGATCGGCCTGAAGGACCGCTTCGACATCGCGTTCGCCTGCGACACCGATCACGACCGGCACGGGATCGTCACCCGGAGCACCGGGTTGCTGCCGGCCAATCACTTTCTCGCCGTCGCCATCCACCACCTGTTCCGACACCGGCCACAATGGCGCCCTGACGCGGCCGTGGGAAAGACCGTGGTGAGCAGCTCGATGATCGATCGGGTGAGCGCGCAGCTGGGCAGGACACTGTACGAGGTGCCGGTCGGCTTCAAGTGGTTCGTCGACGGCCTGCTCGACGGGTCGCTCGGCTTCGGCGGCGAGGAAAGCGCGGGCGCGTCCTTCCTCCGCCGCGACGGCACGGTCTGGACGACGGACAAGGATGGCATCGTCCCGGCACTGCTCGCGGCGGAGATCACCGCGCGCGCGGGACGCGATCCCGGCGAGATCTACCGCGAGCTGACGCGTGAGCTCGGTGAACCGGTCTCCGACCGGATCGAAGCGCCCGCCACGCCCGCGCAGAAGCAGCGGCTGGCGGCGCTCTCGCCGCAGCAGGTGCGCTGCACGCACCTGGCGGGTGAACCGGTGCAGCATATTCTCAGCCGCGCTCCCGGCAACGACGCGCCGATCGGCGGCGTGAAGGTCATCGCCGACGGCGGCTGGTTCGCCGCACGACCCTCGGGCACGGAGGACATCTACAAGATCTACGCGGAGAGCTTTCGCGGAGTCGATCACCTGCGTCGCATCGTGGAGGAGGCGCAAGCGATCGTGGACGACGCCCTGCGGTAGGCAAGGAGGCTCGTGATGCAGCTCGGTGAACGCGTGACGTCGCCGCACAATGTCGTATTCCTCCTCGACTGCGACAACACGCTGCTCGACAACGACGGCGTGCAGGAGGATCTCCGGAACCATCTCGCCCGCGAGTTCGGAGCCGTCAACCGCGACCGGTACTGGGCGATCCTGGAACAGCTGCGCACCGAGCTGGGGTACGCGGACTACCTGGGTGCATTGCAGCGCTATCGGCTCGGAGAGGAAAGCGATCCGGGGTTGCTGCTGATGTCGTCGTTTCTGGTCGACTACCCGTTCGACAGTCGGCTGTATCCCGGCGCGCTCGACGCCATCCGGCATCTCCGGACCAGAGGCTTGACCGTCATCCTGTCGGATGGCGACGTGGTCTTCCAGCCGCGCAAGATCCAGCGCTCGGGGTTGTGGGCGGCGGTCGAGGGTCGAGTACTGATCTATATCCACAAGGAACAGATGCTGGACGCCGTGGCCGAGCGATACCCGGCCCGGCACTATGTCATGGTGGACGACAAGCTGCGGATCCTGGCGGCGATGAAACAGATCTGGGGAGACCGGTTGACGACCATCTTCCCGCGTCAGGGGCACTACGCGCTCGACCCCAGGAACATCAGCGCCTATCCGGCGGCTGATGTCACGGTCGAGCGTATCGGCGATTTGATCACCTACGATCTATCCGTCCTGCCCGGCGCGGGCCAAGCCGGGCGTCTGTGAGAGTAGCAACCATGAAGGCGACACAACAGCTGCAGGACCTGGGTCAGAGCCTCTGGCTCGACAACATCACCCGCCAGCTGCTGACGGACGGCACGCTGCAGCGCTACATCGACGACCTCTCGGTCACCGGTCTCACTTCCAACCCTACGATCTTCGATCACGCGATCAGAAACGGCGGCTGGTACGACGCCGCCATCCGCCAGGGTACGGCCGCTGGGAGATCAGGCGAGGCGTTGTTCTTCGACCTGGCGCTGGCGGACCTCACCCGGGCCGCCGACCTATTCCGCCCGGCCCACGACCGTACCGGTGGAGTCGACGGCTGGGTGTCGCTGGAGGTCTCGCCGTTGCTGGCCAATGATACCGCGAGCACGATCGCGGCTGCGGGCCAGCTCTACGCACGAGCGCAGCGCCCGAATCTGTTCATCAAGATCCCGGGGACCGCGGAGGGCGTTCCCGCAATCGAGGCGTCGATTTACGCCGGCGTGCCGATCAACGTGACGCTCCTGTTTTCCGCGGAGCAGTATCTGGCCGCGGCCGAGGCCTACATGGGGGGGATCGAGCGACGGCTCGCGGCCGGGCTGGACCCGGTGGTCGCCTCCGTCGCCTCACTGTTCGTCAGCCGCTGGGACGTCGCAGTGGCGGACAAGGTGCCCCCGGCGCTCCGCAATCGTCTGGGGATCGCCGTCGCCAAGCGCACGTACAGAGTCTACCGCGAGCTGCTGGCGTCGCCGCGTTGGCATCGACTGGCGGCCGCCGGCGCTCGGCCGCAGCGCCTCCTCTGGGCCAGCACCGGCACCAAGGATCCCGCCGCTTCAGATACGCTCTATATCGAAGCGCTGGCGGCGCCGGACACCATCAACACCATCCCCGACAAGACCCTGCACGCGTTCGCCGAGCACGGCCGGGTGACCGGCGTGTTGCCGGTCGATGGTGGCGATGCCGAGGTCGTGATCGCCGCCTGCGCCCGACACGGAGTCGACGATACGGCGCTCGCCGCCCAACTCCAGCGTGAGGGCGCCGAATCCTTCGACAAATCGTGGCGGGATCTGCTGGAATGCATTGCCACCACGAGCGCGAAGCTGGAGCAAGACGGTCACACTGGCGCGGTGCGATGATGGCCGCGGGCCGGTCCGGTAGCATCGACGATCTCTGCATCAACACCATCCGCGTGCTCAGCATCGACGCCGTGGAGCAGGCGGCCTCGGGACATCCCGGAATGCCGATGGGCGCCGCCCCGATGGCCTACGTGCTCTGGACACGACACCTCCGGCATAACCCAGCGCAGCCCAAGTGGGTCAATCGCGACCGGTTCGTGCTCTCGGCGGGGCACGGCAGCATGCTGCTCTACAGTCTGCTGTTTCTGACGGGGTACGATCTCACGCTC
>DATGDE010000062.1:0-1649 GCA_035311125.1 Gemmatimonadales bacterium | reverse complement strand
CGCCCAGGTGAGATCCGCCGTCGCCTCGGTGAGGACGTCGGGCGTGTTGGTGA
Source organism: Gemmatimonadales bacterium (assembly GCA_035311125.1). GTDB lineage: Bacteria > Gemmatimonadota > Gemmatimonadetes > Gemmatimonadales > GWC2-71-9 > DASTHG01. The sequence continues at coordinate 1,596 of DATGDE010000062.1, read as the reverse complement.
CGGTGACCCGCCGCAACTCGGCCGCGACCAGATCCACGTTGTTGTAGCCGACGGCGACGTTCGCCACGATGCGCAGCGCCGGCAGGTTCTTGAGCTCGGTACCGCCCACCCAGCGCGACAGGAGAGGAACGAGCGCGACCCAATCGCCGCGCGGGGTGGGGGCGTCGTGCGGCAGCCAGGTGACGTCCAGCCCGGCGAGCTGTCCGGCGTCGAGCAGACTCTCGAGCTCGGCGGCGAGAAGGACCGCGTGGCCGGCCACTTAGGACGGCGGCAATCCCGTGTCCAGCAGGATCCGCCAGCTGCCGTCGGCCTGCTTGCGCCACACCACGACGTAGTGCCCGCTGTCCACTTGCGGCTGCCCATCCTTGGGCGGGTAGGTGAAGCGGTAGTGCCCGTACTCGATCGCGGTCGGCCCGTCGAGAATGACTTGATCGGTCTGGACCACGGCGTCGCTCGCGTGGGGATTCTGGTAGATCTGCGTGAATAGCTCCTGGATCGCCGCGCGTCCCTTCCATGTCTTTGCCGCACGCAGGCTCAGCTCGACGCCGCTGTCGGCGAAAATGCGCGCGATCGCCGCGGCGTCTCCTGCCTTCGTCGCCTCGACCCACGCCTGGTTTTGCGCGTCGATCGCCCGGCGCGCCGCGGCCAGGTCGTCCTGGGCGCAGAGGACGAGGGGCGCGAGCAGTACCGTGGTCGCCAACACTCCGACCTTGCTCAGCGTCATGCTTCCTCCGGTATGTGGGCGCGACCCACGCGGAGCTTCCCGCGATCCACTTTCCCCAGGTGCGTCCGTGGCAACACATCTAGGAACACGATTTCTCGCGGCACCTTGTAACCCTCGAGCCGCTCGGCGGCGAACGCCTGCAGCTCCTCTGCGAGCCCGGCGCGCCGCTCGTTCGCCACGACGAAGGCGTGCGGCTTGGTGAGTCCTCCCGCGCCCAGGACCCCGACCACCGCCGCCTCGCGCACCGCGGGATGCTGCAGCAGGCAGCTTTCGACCTCCTGCGGGGCGAGCCACTTCCCCGACACCTTGAGCAGCTCGTCCGCGCGGCCGTGATAGGTGAAGTACCCGTCGCCGTCGCGCGAGACCAGGTCGCCCGAGACGTACCATTCCCCACGGAACGCGGCTTGGGTCTTTTCCATTTCCTGCCAGTAGGCGATCGCGCGCGAGTGACCGCGCACCCACAGCATCCCGACCTCGCCGGCGCCGAGGTCCCGTCCCGCCTCGTCGCGCACCCGCACCTCGAAGCCCGCGACGGCCTGCCCCAGCGTGCCCGGCCGCACCCCGCCCGGCCGGTTCGTGATGAAGATATGCCACATCTCGGCGGTGCCGAGTCCGTCCAGCAGATCCACGCCGCACATGCTCGTCCACCGCTCGTACAGCTCCACGGGCAGCGCTTCGCCCGCCGAGGTCGCGAAGCGCAGGGACGAGAGATCCTGGCGCGCGGCCTCGGGATGGCTCACCATCCGGTTGACCATGGTGGGAACGTTCACGAGAATGGTCGGACGGTGTCGTGCGATGCGCGCGAACAGCGTCTCGGGCGTCGCGGGCTCGGCGAAGAGGATCGCCGTGGCGCCCACCGAGAACGGGAAGAA
>DATGDE010000061.1:0-6225 GCA_035311125.1 Gemmatimonadales bacterium | reverse complement strand
GCCCCCTCGCCCGCGCACGTGAGACGGCCGACATCCTCGCCGCGGTCTACCGGCCGCTGAAACCGGTCGTGGTCTCCGAGCTCGCGCCCGGACAGCCGACGGCCGCCGTGGCGCGCTGGCTCGATGGCGAGCGCCGTCACGACACCGTGGCGATCGTCGGGCACGAACCGGGATTGAGCCGCGCCGTGAGCTGGTTCCTGGCAGGCACGGAACGCTCTTTCGTGGAGCTGAAAAAGGGGGCCGCGTGTCTGCTCACCTTCCCGAACGCCGTGGCCGCGGCCAGCGGCACGCTACTGTGGGCGCTCACCCCCGCGCAGCTGCGAGCGCTGGGCCGGTAGCGCATGCCCGATTCCGCACTGCCCCCCGATCTGCTCGTCCGGCCCGCCGCAGAGAGCGTGCGGGTCATCGCGCACTGTTATCTCGACGCCGCCGGCGCCGCCATGCAGCGACTCGACGATCCCAAGGACCTGGAGGCGTTGCACGATGTCCGGGTGGCGATACGTCGTCTGCGGACCACGGCTCGCGCGTACCGGCAGGAGCTGCGTGGCAGCGTGCGCCCCAAACTGCGCCGCCGTCTGCGCGACATCGCCGAGCAGACCAACCGCGTCCGGGAGGCCGAGGTCGCCCTCGACTGGCTGCGCCCGTTGAAGCCGGACCTGACCGCACGGGAACGGATCGGGCTGCGCTGGCTCGCGCGCCGGCTCGAGGAGCGGCACGCGCACGGCCTGGAGCACGCTCGGACCGACGTGCGCCGGTCGTTTCAGGTCGTCGAGCGGAAGCTCCGCACGGGGCTCGGGGTGTATCGCCAGGTAATGGATGCCGCGCGATCGATACCCGCCGAGCCGTTCGCCGCGGTGGCGGGTCGCGTGCTTCGCGCGCAGGCCGAGGAGCTCGATCGGCTGCTGGGGATCGTGCGCGCTCCCGACGACGCTGAGACCCACCTCGCCCGCGTCGCCGCCAAGCGGCTGCGCTACCTGCTGGAGCCGCTCGCGCACAGCCTCCCGGCCGCTGCCGCCGTCGTCCTGCGCCTGAAGGAGCTGCAGGACCGTCTGGGCGAGCTGCACGACACCATCGAGCTCATGCACGAGGTGCGCGCCGCGGCGGAGACCGCCGCTGCCGAGCGAGCGGCGGCAATGGTGGAGGCGGCCCTGACCGACCAGGCGGGCCCTGAGCAGTTGCGCGCCGCCCGCCGCACCGCCGATCCGCGGTTGGGCTTGATCGCCGTCGCGCGGCGCCTGAGAGCCCGCCTGACGGCCCTGTTCGCGCGGCTCCAAGCGACCATCCGGGCGCACGACCGCACCTGGCTGGGCGAGATCGAGGCGGCACTCGCCGGCCCGGGTCCAGGCGCACATCCCCGGGTTCCAGTCCCGGTGCCGCCGCGTGAGCGACGAGCGCGCCAGCGGCGGGCGCGCCGGCAGCGATCGATCTAGGTGCCCGTGGGCTTCTTGCGCGATCGCGCGGCGGGTCGCCGTGCCGATCGTCGGGCGCCTCCCCGTGCAGCGTTGCCGTCGTCGTTGCCGCCGTTCCGCCCATTCTGCCGCACGATCGGCACGAACAACCGGTGCTTCGGGTGACCCACTTCCCGCAGCGACTCCCGCGCCTGGCCCTGCAGCTCCATCTGCGCGCGCCGCGGCGGCGCGTCCGGGTCGCGCACCACGCGCTCGTAGCTGCCGTCGGCACGCTGGCAGCGGGCTTTCACGTTGTCCCCCAGCAGGGTCGGCAGGATGGAGTCCACGATGCGCGCCTTGAGCCGTGGATCCTCGATCGGGAACATGACCTCGATGCGACGGAAGAAGTTCCGCGGCATCCAGTCGGCGCTCGCCAGGAAGACCTCCGGCTCGCCGGCGTTCTCGAAATAGAAGACGCGGCTGTGCTCGAGGAAGCGGTCCACGATGCTGGTCACCCGGATCGCGTCCGACGCGCCCGCGAGGCCGGCGCGCAGACAGCAGATGCCCCGGATCAGCAGATCGATGCGCACGCCCGCCTGCGACGCGCGGTACAGCGCGTCGATCACGGAGGGTTCGACCAGCGCGTTCATCTTGACGATGATGCGCGCCGACCCACCCGTCTCCGCGTGGTGCCGCTCACGGTCGATCAGCGCGATGACCTGCTCCCGGAGGTCCACCGGCGCCACGCACAGCTTGCGCCAATGGCGGCGCTGTGAATAGCCCGTGAGGAGATTGAACATCGCGCTGACGTCCTCGCCGAAGTCCGGATTCGCGGTGAACAGGCCGAGGTCGGTGTAGATCCGCGCGGTCGTGGGGTTGTAGTTCCCGGTCGCCAGGTGCACGTAGCGGCGGATGCCGTCCGCCTCGCGGCGCACCACCAGCGCGGCCTTGCAGTGCGTCTTCAGTCCCACCACGCCGTACACGACGTGCACGCCGGCCTGCTCCAGCTCGCGCGCCCAGACGATGTTGTTCTCCTCGTCGAACCGGGCCTTGAGCTCCACCAGAGCCGTGACCTGTTTGCCGTTCTGGGCCGCGCGCGCGAGCGCCGTGATGATCGGGCTGCCCCCGCTGGTCCGGTACAACGTCTGCTTGATGGCCAGCACTTGGGGATCGTCGGCGGCCCGCTCGATGAATTCGACCACGCACCCGAAGGATTCGTACGGGTGATGCACGAGGACGTCCTGGGCGCGAATCAAGTCGAAGGGATTGCCGCCGCTGGCGAACGCCGCCGGCACCCGCGGCACCAGCGGCTCGTCGCGCAGCGCGCGGAACCCCTCGAGCCGGTGCAGCGCCATCAGGGCGGTGAGATCCACCGGTCCGGCCACGCGGAACACGTCCCGCTCGCCCAGGCCCAGGGCCCCCCTGAGCATCTGGGCGAAGCGCTCGTCGCCGTCGGCCTGGATCTCGAGCCGGACCGCCTCGCCGCGCATCCGCTGCCGCAGCGTGTCCTCGATCGTCTGCAACAGATCCTCGGCCTCGTCCTCGTCGATCGCGAGATCCCCGTTGCGGGTGACGCGGAAGAACGTGTGGTCCACCACCCGGAAGCCGCCGAACAGGTCGCCCAGGTGCGCGGCGAGAATCTCCTCCAGGAGCACGAATCGAACGCGCTCCTTCGTCCGGGGCAGCAGGACCACGCGGTCCAGTACGGCGGGGACCTGGACCACGGCGAACATCTGCTGGCCGGAATCGGCGCTCTCGACCAGGAGCGCGACGTTCAGGCTCTTGGTGTGCACGAAGGGAAACGGGTGGCCCGGATCGATCGCGAGCGGTGTGAGCACCGGCGCGATCTCCGCGCGGAACAGCGCTTCGAGGTGCTGCCGCTCCGCCTCGGTCAACTGCCCGCGGCGGACCCACTCGATGCCCTGAGCGGCGAGGGCCGGCATCACGTCTTCATGCCACAACCGCCCCTGCTCCGTCACGAGCTCGCGCACCCGCTTGTCGATCGCCGCGAGCTGTTGCCCGGGCTCCATGCCGTCGGCCGCGTAGTCCTGTGGCTCGATTCCCGCATACAACTGCTGCTGCAGGCCGGCGACCCGGACCTCGTAGAACTCGTCCAGGTTGCCGCTGAAGATGGCGAGGAACTTCAGCCGCTCCAGCAGCGGGTTCGAGGCGTCGGCCGCTTCTTCCAGCACGCGCGCGTTGAACTCGAGCCAGGACAGCTCGCGATTGAGGTAGTGGTCCGGGGGGAACGCAGGAACGTAGGATTGGGCCATGGTCATCACCCCGCCGCGAGGCGCAGGCGCGCGGTCCTGGACTGCGCGGCCGTCCGCCGCACAGCGGGCGCGGTCCCGCGCCACACCAGGACCGGGATCGCGGCGAAGACCTTCGCGAACAACCCCGCCTTCCGCTCGGCATCCCACCGCTCGACTTGCGGATCGGTGTCCGCTGCCAGCACGAGGCGCGCCCGTCCCCGGCCCACTTCGACGCCCACCGCGCTGATACGCTGGGTGTGGGTCCGGTCGAGCCCGTCGGCCATCCGCAGGATCGCGGCGAGGCGGCGCACCAGGCGCCGATCGGCGCGCTCCAGGCGCGCGAAATTCGGGTGCCGCTTCTTCGGCGACGCCTTGCGATGGTAGCGCGCCACGTTGGCGATCAGCTCCACCTCGCGTGCCGTCCAACCCGGCAGCTCCGCGTGCTGGATCAAGTGGTAGGCGTGCTTGTGATGCCCGGCGTGGTTGATCAGGTAACCGACGTCGTGCAGCAGCGCCGCGGACATCAGGATCTCCCGTCCTTCGGGCGGCAGCTCGAACGGGCGCCGCAGCCCGTCGAACAGCTGCGCGGCGAGACGAGCCACGTGCTCGCAATGTCGCGTGCCGGACTGGCATTTGCGCGCGAACGCGCGCACCGACTCGAGGCGGTCTTTCGGGCGAACCGGGTCGCCGGTGGCCGGCGCTCGACGCTCGGCGATCATCGACAACAGCAGCCCGCGGCGCAAGCCGCCGGGATTCACCACGATCTGCTGCGTCCCGAGCCGGCGTGCGAGCCGCGCCACGGCGGCGGCCCCTGCGACGATGATGTCGGCGCGCGCGGGATTGAGCCCCGGCACGCCGCGGCGCATGTCGAGCGGTGTGCCGCGCAGCCGGTGCACGAGGTGCACGACGTCCGCCCGCGTCAGGGCGAACCCATCGAGATTCCCCTCGGACCCTTCCCGCTCGGTCCGCACGATGTCCGCGAGATTCGTGAACGTGCCGCCGCTCCCGATCATCACCTCGGGCCGGAACGGCGGATCGCCGATCCGCTCGTCGAGTACGCGATCGATGGCGCGTCGCAGCCGCTTCCATTTGCGGCGCCCCATCGGCTCCGCACTGCCATAGGCTTCGGTGAGGCGGACGCTGCCGAGCGGCAGCGTATAGAGCTGGTCCACCACGTCGCCGGCGGCCAGGACGACCTCGACGCTCCCCCCTCCGATGTCGACGACCGCGACGGAGTGGCCCGCCAGGTCGCGATATTGGAGCGCGCTCTGCAGGGCCAGCTGGGCCTCTTCCTCCGGCGAGATCACCTCGATGTGCAACCCGCAGCGCCGGCGCACGTCGCGACAAAACGCCCGGCCGTTCGCGGCTTCGCGGACCGCGCTGGTCGCGACCGCCCGCAGCTCACCGACCTGGAAGCCGTCCACGATCGCTCTCATCTTCGCGAGCGCGGCGAACGAGCGCTCCATCGGCTCCGCCGCCAGCCGGCCGCGACGGAACAGGTCGTGACCCAGCCGCGTCATCTCCCGCTCCTCGTCGAGGACACGGTAGGATCCGTCGCCGTCCACTTCGGCGACGACGCACCGGATCGAATTGGTGCCGATGTCGATGGCAGCGAGGCGCTGCGGGAGGGACTCGGAGGACGGCGTCGTCATGAGAGCAAGATAGGGTTCCATCACGCGGCGAGCGATCAGCGACGGCTCGAAAACGCCCTCCGTGACAACACTGTTACGTGTCCGTTGAGAACCCGGAAAAAAGATAGCACGGCCCGTAAGGACCGTGCCGTGCAGAGCGCCCGGGGCCGGGCCGGGTATGCGGCAGAGGGGCCGCCCGCCGCGGCCCTGCCGCCGGGGCTCTTATGGAGTCCACCAGTAGGTGAACTTGATCATGAAGATGTTGTCCGGCCGCGAGCGGGTGAGGCGCGACAGCGACGGCCCGAAGTTGAACGCCCCCGTGTTCTCCACGTCCTGGCGGCTCTGCGTCCAGACAAGGTAGAGCGTCGAGCCCGGCAGGTACTCCCACCGCAGCACCGCATTGCCCCGCAGCGACTTGAAGTTGAAATCGGGATCGGGCGGCGTGAAGCTCGTGCTGTCGAAGCGCGAGGTCCCGTCGTTCCAGCGATCGAACGCGAAGCTCCTGGGCCGGGCCAGCGCCTTGTAGTCCGAGTAGGCGCCCGCCGAGATCAGCGGCTGGCCGTAGAACTGCAGCGACAACTTCGGCGTGAACGTCCAGTTGAGCCGGAGCGAGGCGGACAGCTCGTTGGCGACGAGCCCGGCGAAGACGTACCGGTGGCCGAACGTCAGGGTCGCCGTGGGGTCGGCATACTGGGTGACGTACTGGACCGGCGTCCGCTCCCAGGAATACTGCGGCCCGACGCTCACCGACACGTTCGAGGCGGGCCGCAGCGACAGCGTGGCGCCGACATAGGCGGAACGGTCCTGTTCCGACTGGTAGGTGCCGGTCGATAGGCTCACGACGACCGATTTCCGCCCGTCGCTGTTGGCGTAGACGTCTACCTGGTAGCCCGGCCGGTTGATCGACAACGGCCCGCCCCGCGTGCGGCGGTCGTTGAGGGTCTGCGGGTTATA
>DATGDE010000060.1:0-4261 GCA_035311125.1 Gemmatimonadales bacterium | reverse complement strand
GGCGGCGCGCTGGCCGGTCTGGCGGCAGCTTCCGCCGTCGCATCCTGCACCCTCGTGCTGGTCCTCACCGGCGGGAACGTCCTCGCCGCGCTGTTCTTCGTATGGCTGGCGCTCATGGGGAGCGCTCCCCCGGAGGCGCTCATCGGCGTGTCGCATCCAGGGGGAGCTCGCATGGCGCTCGCCGTCATGCTGGAGGTGGCGCCGGCGCCGTGGCGCTACCGGGCGATCGCGGCCGGGGACCCGGGAGCGCTGCTGCATGCCGTCGTGTGGGTGGCCGCCGGCCTGCCCGCCGCCCGGGGGCTGGTGCGACGGTTGTCGGAGTCGGCGGGATGACGATTCCGCTGCAACTGCGCGGCGTGCGGCGGACATTCCGGAGGCGTTTCGGCCGCCCGCCGATCGTCGCGATCGCCGAGGCGACGTTCGAGCTGGCGGCGGGGGAGATCGCCTGTGTGGTGGGAGCGGCGGGATCGGGCAAGACCACGGTGCTGCGTCTCGCCGCGGGACTGCTGCGGCCCGACGCGGGCGTCGTTCATGTCGCGGGTGCGCCGCCCTACGGCCCTCGCGGGCCCGCGGTGCGCCGCCTCGTGGGGTTCGCGCCGCGTGACCCGGCCTTCCCACCGGCGTTCACCGTCCGGGAGGTGCTGGAGTACTGCGCGCGTCGCCACGACGTGGGACGACAGATGCGGGCGCTGGTGCGCGATGCGGTGGACCTCGCCGGGCTCGAGCCGGTCGTCGCCTCGCGCGCGACCGCGCTGCCGCTCGCCGCCGCGCGGCGTCTCGGGCTGGCACAATGCGCCCTCGGGGGACGCCGGCTGCTGCTGGTCGACGACCCGTTCGCCGGGCTCGACGCGATCAGCCGGCGTGACCTGTGTGACCGGCTGCAACGCTGCGCCGCCGCCGGCGCGACGGTGCTCCTCTCCTCCGCCGATCCCGTCGGGCTCGAGCGGCTCGTCGACCGGGTGCTGGTCCTGCGGTCCGGTCGCGTGGTGCGGGATGCTCCGGCGACCGTCTTGCTGGCGGGCCGCGTGCTCGAGGTGATCATGGATGCTCCGCCGCGCGAGCCGCCTCCCGGATTCCGGGTCACGGCGACGGGGGTCGAAGCCGACCTCGGGCACCGCAGCGCGGAGTCGGCCCTGGCCGTGTGCCGGGCCCATCGGCTGGGCATCCGCGCCTCTCGGGTGCGCCTCAAGGGGCTGGACGACGCCCTGTTCGACCCGCTGGAAATCATGCCGCGTTGACGCCCCGCGGGGGGGTTCCTACGTTACGCGGGCATGCCTCCCCTCCTGGGCGTCGTTCTCCCCGACCTGTTTCATCGCGTCCTGGCGTTCTTCCGCCTCGACGACGCGGAGTTCGTCCATAGGCTGACCCAGGCGGTGATCATCATCGGGCTCGCCTGGGGGGCGCTCTGGCTGGTCCGCGGGTCGGCCCGGCGCATCGAGCGCGCCGCGCAGGCCGGCGCTCCGGGGGAGGGTCGCCTCACCGATGTGGGGCGGCGCGGTCGCACCCTGGCCGATCTGGTTCGGAGCGTCGGCGGCACGGTGGTGGTGCTGGCGGCCGCCCTCATGGTGCTCGATCTGTTCATCAACATCGGCCCGCTGGTGGCCGGACTGGGTGTGGTGGGACTCGCCGTGTCCTTCGGCGCGCAGGCGCTCGTGAAGGACGTGATCGCCGGGTTCTTCCTGCTGCTCGAGAATCACTACGGCGTGGGCGACGTAGTGCGGGTGGCGAACGTCGAGGGCACGGTGGAGCGGGTCACGTTGCGCTCGACGGTGCTGCGGGACGGGCACGGCGTGGTCCACTTCGTTCCCAACGGCCAGGTGGAGGTGGTCTCCAACCTGACCCGGCAGTGGTCGCGCGCCGTCGTGGATGTGGGTGTCTCCTACACCGAGGACGTGGATCGGGCCATGAAGGTACTGCGCGAGGTGCTGCGGGAGTTCGCGACCGATGCGGCATGGCGCGACCGCGTCCTTGGTGAGCCGACGGTGACCGGGGTGGAAGCGCTGGGCGAGTCGCGTGTGGAGCTGCGGGCGTGGGTGAACGTGGTCCCGGGAGCGCACGGGGAGGCCGAGCGGGAGCTGCGGCGGCGTATCAAGAACCGCTTCGACAAGGAAGGGATCGAGATTCCGGTGCCGCAGCGGATGATCCACATGGCGGCCGGCGCGGAGCGCAAGGCGGCGACGCCATGACGCTGGTCCTCCACAACACGTTGACTCGCGCAGCGGAGCCGTTCACGCCGTTGCACGCGCCGCGCGTGACGTTCTATACCTGCGGTCCCACCGTGTGGAACTACGCCCACATCGGCAACTTCCGCACGTTCCTGTTCCAGGACCTGCTGCGCCGCTGGATGGAGACGTCGGGGTACGAGGTCTTCCATATCATGAACCTCACCGACGTCGACGACCGCACGATCAAGGCGGCCGCGGCCGCGAAGGCCTCGCTCGTCGAACACACCGAGCCGTACGTCCGGGCCTTCTTCGAGGACCGCGACTTCCTGCGCATCCGGCCGGCCCACGTCTACCCCCGGGCCACGACCTCGATTCCGGCGATGGTGCGGCTGGTCGAGCAGCTGCTCGCCAGGGGCGTCGCCTACAAGGGGGAAGACGGCTCGGTGTACTTCGCGATCGGCAAGTTCCCGACCTACGGGCGCCTGTCCCGCCTCGACACGCGGGAGATCAAGGTGGGGGCGCGCGTCGCGAGCGACGAGTATGCCAAGGAGAACCCCAGCGACTTCGCGCTCTGGAAGAAGGCCGACGCGCTGGACGAGCAGGTGGGTGCCGCGTGGGATGCACCGTTCGGGCGCGGGCGTCCCGGCTGGCACCTCGAGTGCTCGGCCATGTCACTCGACGAGATCGGCCGCCGCTTCGGCGTGCGGACGCTGGACATCCATGCCGGCGGCGTGGATCTCATCTTCCCGCATCACGAGGACGAGATCGCCCAGTCGGAGGCCGTGACGGGGGAGCCGTTCGCGCGCTTCTGGGTACACGGGGCGTTCATGCAGGTCGGCGGCACCAAGATGTCCAAGCGCTTCGGCAACTTTCTCACCGTGCGGGACCTGCAGGTGGAAGGGGTGGACGCCGGCACGTTTCGCCTGCTCGTGTTCCAGACCCACTACCGGAAGGAGCTGGACTACAACGACACGGCGCTGGCGGCGGCACGGGACGGCTCGCGACGGCTGGACATCTTTCGGGAGAAGCTGCAGCCGGTTCCGGGGACGCAGGAGGACGAGCGGTTCCGCACCCTCGCCGGGACCCTGAAGACCCGCGTGACCGAGGCGCTGGACGACGACCTCAACGCGCCACGGGCTGTGGCGGCGCTGTTCGATTTCGTGACCGAGGGCAACCGGCTGCTCGACGCCGGCGCACGACCGGGGGAGAGCGTGCTGGCCGCCTGGCGCTGGGTCGACGGCGTGCTGGATCTGTGCCCGTCCGCCGCACCGCTGGACGACGCCTTGACGCAGTGGGTCACGGAGCGCCTCGATGCCCGCCGCAAGGCGCGAGCGGCTCGGGACTTCAAGGAGGCGGACCGGATTCGCGAGGAGCTGCGCGCCCGGGGCGTCGAGATCGAGGACACCCCGGGCGGCACGAAGTGGCGGCGGATCTAGGCTAGAGGCCCGGCACTCCCATTGCGGGCTGCCAGGCGAAGCGCGCGACGATCCACCCGGTCAGGAAATACAGCACGATCGCGCAGATGATGACCACCACGGTATAGCCCATCGCCTTGTCCTGCGGAGCCTTCATGACGATCGGCAAACCGAGGTAGAGCAGGAACAGGCTGTACAGGCCGAGGATCCCGAGGATCGAGAGCGCGGGGATGAGGCCGAAGATGCCCGCGACCCACGCTGCGGTCGAGGAGTAGGCCGCCGCCTTCAGGGCCTGGATCTGGTTCTTCTGTCCGCTGAACGTCGGGGCCAGCGCATCGATGATCAGGGCGAGGACGAACGGGCCGATCAGGCCCAGCACGTACTCGATGACGACGGTCTTGATCCCGTTGGAGATCGGCACGCGATAGGTCACGCCCGTGAACGGGATCCGCATCCCGAAGACCGAAAAGCCGACCAACTGCGCGATCGGGCCGATGGCGGCCAGCGGCATGATGTAGCCGGTGTACAGGGCGCCGATACTGGTTGGCTCGGCGTCGATCACCGGCCATTCCTCCTTCGGCTGCAGCAGGACCTTCTTCACCCGGTCCATCAGTGCCATGTGTGGCCTCCGAATCGAGGTGGCTGACGCGTGGTGGATGCCTGCGCTGCGCCCATGACCTT
>DATGDE010000059.1:0-5628 GCA_035311125.1 Gemmatimonadales bacterium | reverse complement strand
ATCGACGATCGCTCCTGGCGGTGACCGCGGGCACGCGTCGGAGCCGTCGCGCACGCCGTCGCCATCCGCGTCCGCCGCTGAACGGGCCCCCGGATGGAACGACAACCCGACCAGGGCGAGGAGGTGACCGGCCCCACGCCCATCGAGAGCGGAGGAGAACGCGTACACGCCGCGCACCTCCGTTCGCAGCGACAGGCGGGCGGCGAGCGCGGCACGGCGGCCGAACCCGAGGGCGATCGCGTTATCGCTGAACCGTCCAGGCGGAGTGCCGTGGAAGCCGGGCCTCGCGTAGCCCGCGAGCGCAAACCACGCGCGGTCGGCATCCAGGTCGCGTAGGGCAAGGACTCCGATGACGCTGAGTGGGGTGGACCGCCCGCCCCCGGCGATGGACGCACCGCCCGCACCGAGGTCCAGCTCGAGTGCCCAGCCCGGGCGCGGGCTGTAGGCCAGGCGGCCGCCTGCCACGACGCCCATGCGCATATCGAAGCGCGGGGCGAAGGACGCCAGTGCCCCATACGCGCCGAGTTCGACGGCGCCCTGGGCAGGAAGAGGGACCGCCGCGGCTAGGACCGTGACCGCCAGCGCGGGGGTGAAGCGCCCCGGCGGTTTCAGAATCCCCACGCGCCGGCGCGGCGCTCGCGCGTGACGAGATCGATGCCGCCCAAGACGAGGCCGTGGGGCGTACCGTCGGCGTCCAGCCAGGTCACGCCCGCCGGACCGACCAGCGTGCCTCCGCCCAGCCCGGCGATGGAGTTTGTGCCTACCGGTCCGGAGAAATCGCCCAGCGAGTCTCCATTAAGGACGGCGGCCGCGATCGTCTCCGCGGTGTTGCCGCTGGCGCCGGCGTAAACGCCGCCGACGAGCAGCACGGCATCGCCTGGCGAGAGCGTCGCGAACTGGGAGCGTCCGGCTGAAAGCGTCGGCCCGCCCGCCGACCAGGTGCCGGTGAAGAACCCCGAGACCAGGCTCACCGGTGCGCCGTCGCTCCCGGCGAGACGGGGCAGGAGCGTATCGAGGCCGCCGCCCAGCCGGGTGCTGTCGCTGATGCCGCCGAACACCGTTACGGTGTCGTCGAGCACCACGCCTCCACCATAGGCACGCGGGCCCGGAAGGGCCGGCTGGGCATACCAGCCGTCGATGTGACCGTCCTCGCCGATGCGCCCCACGTAGACGTTCGGTTGTGGCCGGCCCAGGGTATCTGCGCCTCCCATCACGTAGATGCGACCGCGTCGCACGACGGCGATGGCGCCGGCCACCGGGACGGGCAGCGGCTCGATCGGCGTGAACGGGTTGAGCGCGGTCTCGGTGGTGGCGAGCGACTGAAACACCGTCGCCTGGGCTCGTCCGGTGGTATCGACGCCTCCGATCACGTACAACGCCCGGCCGGAGAAGCGCGAGTTGTAGCGATTCGCAATCGCGACCGTGGCGTATGCGCGTCTCGCCGGGAGATCCCGTGGCCTGGTCCAGTTGCCGATCACGCCTCCAGGCGCGACGCGAGCGACGAACACCGCCGAATCCGGGATGATCGCCGAGTCCCCGTTCAGCGGCTCGGCTCCGCCGGCAGCGTAGAGGACGACGTCGAAGCCGCCGCTGCCGGGCTCGGTGCCGGCGGCGAGCGCGACGCCGACCGGCGCGTGATCGAAGGTGGCCCGGCTCTGCCAAGTGAGGCTCGCGGGGTCGAAGACGACGTGGGGCAGGACGTGCACGGTGGACGACAGGGATCGGCCGCCCGCGGTCGAAAGGGTGAGCGGGCCGCTGGCCGCATTGTCGGGGACGATCACGCGCACCGCGCGATCGCTCCAGCTTCCCGGGACGACCACCGCGGGCACCGCGCCTCCTCCCGACTGGCTGAATTGCACGACGCCGCTGCCCTGGAGGTCGCCGAAGCCGAAACCTTCCAGCACCACCATCTGGCCGCGCACCAATACCGGCTCGATCGCCCCGTCCACGTAGTCGATCCGCGGCGTGGATGGCGACGGTCCGGTGGAGGAACCGCCGCAGGCCAGCGTACCCGCGAGCGCCCCGAGGGCGAGCCTAGCGGCGACCCTCGGTGCCACGGATGAAGTCCACGGTCTGGGCGAGTCGCTCGGCGATGCTGGACAGCTCGGTCGCTCCGTTGGCCAGGTCCTCGATGGCGCGCAGCTGCTCTGCGGCCGCGGCCGCCACGGATTCCGCCTCCTGCGCCGAGGCGCCTGCTCCATTCTGTGCGTCGGCGAGGGATTGGCCCATCCGCGCGGCGCGCTCCGCGGTCGCTCGGGCCACCTCTGCCACGCGCTTGCCGGCGCGTGCCGTTCCGCCCGCCACCTCGGCGATGCGATCGAGGTCGGGAAGGAGGGCGGTGGACATCTCGACCACGCCACCCAGCTCCGAGCGGATGCGCTGCAACAGCTGGCCGCCGCGGTCGAGGACGCGCAGCGTTTCCTGTACCGACTTGCCGACGTTGCGCGCTTCGCGGCCCGCTTCTTCGGCGAGTTTGTGAACTTCGTCGGCGACCACCGCGAAGCCGTGACCGTGGACACCGGCACGCGCCGCCTCGATCGTCGCATTGAGCGCGAGCAGGTTGGTCTGGTTCGCCACGAACCCGATCGCCTCGGAGAATCGCTCGACCTGTGCCGCGGCTTCCCGCAGCCGCGCCATCTCCTTCACTCCCTCGGCCGTGGAATGCCCCAGGTCGCTTAGTCGCCGCACCGCCTCCTGGGTCGCCGAGCGGACCCGCGCGGCGGTTCGTTCGACCTGGTCTCCGGCCTCCCTGGTCTGGTCCCCCGCCGTCGCCAGGTCCGTCGCTCCGTTGCGAAGCTCCCCCGCCTCTTCCGCGGCGGCGGCAACCAGGTGTGTCGCCCGGTGGGCTTCCTGGCTGGCGCGCTGAGCGGAAGCGGCCACCTCCTGGCTTGAAGCGTGAATCTCCTGGGTCGTCGCCGTGATGGTCTGCACGTATTGCGTCGTCTGGTCGGAAGCGCCAACGACTGGTCGTACGGCGCCCTCGAGGGCCAGCATCAGCGCGATCTGCGGGGCGGCGAGGTTCAGGATGTCCCCGTCCGATTCCCGGTACATCCACGGGTCCGAGTGCCGGATGCTCCAGATGCCGATCAGCTGATCCCCATGGAACAAGGGAACCAGGATCTCCGAGCCGGTGCGCTCGGCGCCCGGTGTGAGCGCATCCCCCCGACCGAGGTTCCGGGCGACCACGGGGCGCCGCGTGCGCACAGCCTCCCCCGACAAGCCTGCATCCGCGTCGAACCGGAAGGCAGCCGTCACGCCGTCCTGCATCGCGGTATCGGCGATCAGTTCCATTTCCCGACGCCGAGGATCGAATCGCGCGAACCCGATGTGCTCCCAGGGCACGAGGCGGCGGGTGGTCTCCTGCACGTGGGCGAAGGTGCGTGCGAGGTTGATGTCGGTCACGATGGTGCGGGCAAGTCGCTGCACCAGCTGCAACTCGTCGGCGTGGACGGCGAGTCGGATCACATGGGCCGAGACGAGAGTGGCGCCCAGCAGCACGGTCGCCACGAGGATCCACGTGGCGAGCGGCAGGGCCGTGTGAAACAGACGGAACCAGAGCAGCGCGAGACCGACCGACGTTGCGTAGACAATCGTCTCCCACCGGGCGGTGAGCTTGGCGTCCACCCACGCGATGGAACGGCTCAGCGCGAGTTCGAGGTAGAACGAGCCGTTGACGATCGTCATCATCAGCACGAGCAGCGCAGCGACGGGTCCGATGTTGTCCGGCTCGAGCGCGAGACTGCCGGTGCCGCCGCCGAGGCGCTCGTAGATGATGCCCACCAGCGCCGAACCGGCCGTCAGGTGCGCCGCGTTCGACGCGGCGATGCGCAAAGGAAGCCGGCGGAGCACGACGTCCCCCAGGACCGTGAGCAACAGCGCTACGACGGCCGCGAACTCCCAGCCCCGCTCGAGAATGGCGAAGGTGGAGACGCCCAGCACGTAGGAGGAGAAACCATTGCCTGGCAGGGGAATGCCGTAACGCCGGGTGAGCGCCCCGATCACCACGAGGACGGTGAGGGCCAGCGCGAAGCTCCCGCCGGTGGCGAGCCGGGCGCTCGCGTATCCGGCGAACGCCACACCGATGGCGGCGAGGGCGCCGAGGGCGACGATGACCGGGACGATGGTCGCGGGCATCGACCGGGAACGCGGGAGCGGACTCATGCCGGCCGCGGCATCCTGCGCAAGAGAGGGATGCGCGCAAACTCCGCCGTGTGGCGCGGCATGTCAAGCGCCGCTATCGTTCCCGCCATGCGCGTCACAATAGAATACTGCACCGTCTGAAACTACGAACCGCGGGCCGCCGGTCTGGCGGCTGAGATTCGCCGGTCCTTCCCCGGTGCGGAGATCAAGCTGATCGAATCCTCGGGTGGTGTGTTCGAGGTGGAGGCGGACGGGCGTCGGATCTTCTCGAAGAAAGCGTTGAACCGCCACGCCGAACCGGATGAGGTCGTCCGTCTGCTGCGGGAGGCTGGCGCCGGGTCGTGAAGATTGCCATTTCGACGGGTGGTGGGGACGCGCCGGGCCTGAACGCGGTCATTCGCGGAGCAGTGCTCTCGGCCATCAACCGGGGATGGCAGTGCGTCGGAGTGCGCCGCGGCTTCGGCGGCCTGCTGGGTGAGGATTTGCTCGTCCCATTGGGCGCGAGCGAGGTCCGGGGCATCACCCACATGGGCGGCACCATCCTTGGCACCACCAACCGCGGCAATCCCTTCAATTGGCGGGAACAGCGACCCGACGGCAGTTGGAGCGAGCGGGACCGCTCCGATGAGCTGGTCACGGCGTTCCGGGCGTTCGAGCTGGATGCCCTCATCGTCATCGGCGGCGACGGCACCCTCGAAATCGCCCGCCGTCTCATAGCCAAGGGCATCCCTATCGTCGGCGTCCCCAAGACGATAGACAACGACGTGGGCGGCACCGTCGCCACCTTCGGGTTCGACACGGCGGTGTCCACTGCCACCGACGCCATCGACAAGCTCCACTCGACGGCCGAGAGCCACGAGCGAGTGATGGTGGTCGAGGTGATGGGACGCCGAGCCGGCTTCATCGCCCTGAATTCGGGGATCGCCGGCACCGCCGATGTCATTCTCGTGCCCGAAATCCCGTTCGACATCAGTCGCGTGTGCGACAAGATCCGCGAGCGGGAAGCTCACGGTCGCCACTTCAGCATCGTGGTCGTGGCCGAGGGTGCAGCCCCCGCCGGTGGACAGGAGAGCTATCTCGATCCCGAGCGGCATCGTCTTGGCGGCATCGCCGAGAAGGTCGCGGAGGATATCGAGCGCATCACCGGGAAGGAGACCCGATCCCTGGTGCTGGGCCACCTGCAGCGGGGCGGCGGTCCCACGACGTTCGACAGGCTGCTCGGGCTACGCTTCGGCGCCGCGGCAGTGCGACTCGTCGCCCGAAAACAATTTGGCATGATGGTCGCGCTTCAGCCGCCGAACATCGTCGCCGTTCCCATCGACGACGTCCTCTCGCGTCCCAAGCGTATCCCCCTCGATTCCGACGTCATCGCCACCGCCAGGGAAATCGGGATCAGCTTCGGCGATTGACCTCCCGGTGACCTCGGGAAGGGACATACAGCCGCACCTTCCCACCGGGCCTACCAACACAACCGAAGCACTGCCAATG
>DATGDE010000058.1:0-4670 GCA_035311125.1 Gemmatimonadales bacterium | reverse complement strand
CCGGTTGCCCTCCGGGCCGATATGGCGGAAGTGGAGCTGGCCGTAGACCGCGGGATCGATCGTGGGCGCCGCCGTGGCGGCCGGCGCCTGCCGCCGTTGCCCCGCGACGGTGGAGGGGGCGGCCAACACGACTGCGGACAGCGATACGACGACCAGGGCCTTACGCATAGCTACTCCTTCGGTTGTGGTGTGGGGGCCGGAGACGCTCAGCGACTCCGGTCCGCCCGCCTTCCGTGCTCGTCCAACTGCTCCAGGATCGCTTCGATCTTTCCCAGATAGTGCAGGGTCTGCCGCTGGCGCCAGCGCCACACCCGTGACGCCACCTGCTCGATACTCGCCCAGAGGCTCGGGTCCAGGCCGTGGCGGCGCGCCACGCGCTGGGCGCGCTTGATCGTCACGCTGCCGGCGTTGTAGCCCGCGAACATGAAGCGGCGGCGGTCCAGCAGCGTGGGCGCCTCGGGCCACAGGCGCCACAGCGCCCGGTCGTGGCGCAGGCCCGCCACGATGTTCCACTCGGGATCGTCGATCGACACGAGATCCGGCGCCTGGGATTGAATCGCCTCGAACGTGGATGGCATCAGCTGCATGATGCCCCGCGCCCCCGCGCGACTGCGCGCGCCCATGTCGAGACCGCTCTCGGCCATCCCCTGCGCCTTGAACACCCGCCAGTCGAACGCCGGGCCGAACAGTCGTTTCGTGTACTTGCGGAAGATCGGGTCGTAGGTGTCGACGCCCGCCGCCGCGCGCCGCTGGCCGTCGAGCCGCGCGGTGCACGCGAGCAGCAGGACGAATCCTGCATAGGGGACCGGCCTCAGTTGAGCGCCACCGCGTACCACTCCATGGACACCCCCCAGGGAGTCGTCGCCCGCACACCCGACCGGGCGGGATGGGGAAGCAAGATGCAGTAGGAATGGCCGGTTGCGCTATCGGCCCGGCGAGCAGCCGCCCCGGGAGACGGCACCTTCTCGCGCGCGGCGACGGGCATGTTTTCGATGGCCCCCGCCGATTCATTTGCGGTTTCTTCTTTCTTCATCGCCTGCCACGGAAGTATACGAGACGAGGCGTCGTGGTTCGGGTGAGCGACGTCGGGGCCGGTACCGCACCCGGGAGAGCGAGGAGCTCATGGCCGCGCAGCTGCAGGATGTTGTACGTCGGACGCGCTACACCCCGATCCAGGGAATCGGGATAGTGGGCCTGCTGATGTTGATGGTGGGCGTCACGCTCAGCGGATGCGGGAAGACCCAGGCGGCCCGTGGAGACAGCGCCATCACCCTGGGAAGCGCCGATTCGGTCGCCGACGGCCAGCGTGTCTTCCGGTTCGACACGTTCGGCGACGAGCAATTCTGGACCGACACGCTCCACATGAACCAGGTCGTCGAGCAGAGCGTGGACCCTACGACGGCACTCACGGTCGGCCTCAAGGTCGACGCCGATGTCCTGCCCCCGGGGATTCTCCAGACGGTCGACCTCAAGAGCCCGGCCACGACGGTGGCGTTGCTGAAGATGAATGCCGTCGTCGGTCTCCAGGCCACCGTGGATTCGAACAACCACATCACGCGCCTGGGTGTCACCTGCGCGCTATGTCACTCGAGTGTGGACAACTCCGTCATGGCCGGCATCGGCCATCGCCGGGACGGTTGGCCCAACCACGATTTGAATGTCGGAGCCATCATCGCCCTGTCACCCGTCCTCAGCGCGGCCCAGAAGACGGTCTACCAATCGTGGGGGCCGGGGAAGTATGACCCGCGCTACAACCTCGACGGGAAGAACGGGCCGCTCGTGATCCCGCCGGCGTATGGCCTGGCGCAGGTGAAGAACGAAACGTATACGGCCGAGGGACCGATTTCGTACTGGAATTCCTACGTCGCCGTTACGCAGATGCACGGACACGGCAATTTCTCGGACGCGCGACTCGGGATCACGATCACACAGTCGCCGGACATGGTCACTCCGAAGCTGGCGGCGCTCCGCGCCTACCAGCACAGCCTGCCCGCGCCTCCTCCGCCCGCCGGAAGCTTCGATACGGCCGCGGCGCGACGCGGTAGTGCGCTGTTTGCGCGGGCGTGCGCCGGCTGCCATGTGGGGGTGACCGGCACCGACAACAATGCCGGGAAGCTGCACAAGGCGGCGGAAACCGGGGTTGACGGAGCGTACGCCGCTCGCACGGCCACCCGGGCATACCGGACCACGCCGCTGCGCGCCCTGTGGCAGCACGCGCCGTACTTTCACGACGGCAGCGCAGCGACGCTCGCCGATGTTGTGGCGCACTACAACACCGCTCGAAACCTCAGGCTGACCGCAGGTCAACAACATGACCTCGTCGAGTACCTGAAGTCGTTCTAGGTCCCCGGGAGTCGAGGGTCGCTGCAACCGGCGGGAAGGCGGGTGCAGCGACCTCGCGACCGGCGGGTAAGCATCCGCGCAATATCGCGCGGCCAACCGCGGCGATCCGGTGCTAGTTGAGCGCCCCGCCGATGATGATCGCGATCCCCACGAACAGGGCGCCGACGAAGATGGCGACGGCGATGTTGCCTCGCTTGAGCTCCGCCGAGAAGTCGACGCGCGGAGTCAGGAGATCGAAGAGGCGGTACGACAGGTACATCAACACCACGCCCAGCACCGCGTACAGGAAGTTCAGGCCGACGACCTTCCATTCCATGGACCCTCCCCGGCGATGGGGAAGCAAGATGCACCGCGAACAGCCCTCTGCGCCATCGAGCCCTTGACGCGGTCGGCCGGCGCGCGTAAGTCCTCGCACGCTCCCATGGCCTTCTTCGACTCTGCCCGGCAGCGCGCCGCGCTCCTCATCCTCGTCCTGGGGATCGCGCTGCTCGTCGGGCTCTCCCCGTTCGCGACCGGCATCCTCGGCATCCCGGTGCTGTACGTCGTGTTCGAGCCGGTGCACACCTGGCTCACGCGACACACGGGGGAGCGCCTGTCGGCGGCGCTGGTCGTGACGCTCGCGCTCTTCCTGATCGTCGTCCCGGGCGTGTCGTTCGCAGGGCTGATCGTGACGCAGGCCCAGGACATCGCCTCGGGCGTGGTGCAGAGCCCGCTGCTCGACCGCCTCGCCGGGATGCACATCCGGGGCATCACGATCGGCCCGCAGCTCGCCGACCTGGGCTCGAAGCTCGTGAGCTGGATCGGCAGCTCCGCATTCGGGCTGATCGGCACCGCCACCCGGCTGGCGCTGAACCTGGTGATTTCGCTGTTCGGCCTGTACTACCTGCTGCTCCGCCCCGGCGAGACGTGGAGCGCCGTGACGCCCTACATCCCGTTCTCGCCGCAGAACACCGATATCCTGCGCCAGCGCTTCCGCAACGTCACGGTGTCCACCGTGATCGGCACCGGACTGGTCGCCGCGATCCAGGGCACGATGGTGGGGCTCGGGTTCTGGGTCACCGGGCTCTCGAATGCGCTCTTTTGGGGTGTCGTCACCGTCGTGTTCGCGATCCTGCCGGTGGTCGGCAGCGGGCTCGTGTTCGGGCCGGGCGCCATCGCGCTCGCCCTGGGCGGGCACTGGGGCTGGGCGATCGCCCTGGCGTTGTGGGGTCTGCTCGTGGTGGGGAACGTGGATTACGTCGTGCGCCCGATGATCTTCCGCCGCTGGGCGAACATCCACCCGCTGATCACGCTGATCGGCGCGCTCGCCGGGGTGCCCTATTTCGGGTTGCTGGGGCTCCTGATCGGGCCTCTGGCGCTGAGCTACTTCTTCGAGCTGATCAGGATATACCGCGAAGAGTACCTGCAGCACGCCTAGCCGAGGGGGCGCAGGCGGCCCGGCAGGTCGGCGGCTACATCGCGCGTACCGTCAGATGCCCGTTGTCGGGGATGACGTCGTTGGGACTGCGACTGGTGCCCACGATGGCGGCGGCGTTCAGGAAGCCGTCGTCGTTGCCGAGCAGCGCCCTGGGAATCCGTACGGTCACCCGCTTCCCGCTGAAGACCGGCTTGACCCGACCCATGATCCCCGCCGGGCCCGTCACCGTGACCGTCGAGTCCTGAGCGTAGTCCACGAGCTCGAGCTCATAGTCCACCCCCAGCCCGGTGGAGCCGCTGCCGGCGGGCCGGAATTGGTCGACGATCGAGGCAAGGTCCGCCGTCGTGGAATCCTGATCCACGTCGAAGCTCACGTAGCCGATCACGGCCGTCGTGTCGCCGCTGGTGGGTGAAATGACGTTGCTCGAGAAGTCGAGCGTGAGGGTGATCCCGTCGGCGTCCCGCGTGATCGCCATGGCGGTGATGTCCCACCGCACGGCTCCGCTGCCATACGTGTCCCCCGCCGGATCGGTCACCCGCGCGGTCGTTCCGCCGCTGCCCGGACCCGCGGCATCGCCGCCGCAGCTCCACAGCGAGCAGGCGGCCAGCAACGTCAACATGGACAACTCGCGTTTCATCTGGACGGTCTCGCCGGAAATGGTGCGCGCAGGCTAACCAGGGCGCGAGGCTGCCCGCCATGACCGCTCATCCGGTTCCTGTCCGGACGTTGTTTCGCCGCCAGAACCAGAACGCCGGCACCCCCAGCAGGATCAGACCCGTGCCGATCGCCGCGTTCCTCGGATTCGCCCCCACCGAGCTGGCCACGACGTACCCCGCGGCGAGGACGAAGAACGCCGGCGTCCAGGGATATCCCGGCACGCGCACCCGGGTCGCCGCCGCTCCTCCCGTAC
>DATGDE010000057.1:0-7593 GCA_035311125.1 Gemmatimonadales bacterium | reverse complement strand
CGGCGCAGGAGCTGATTCGTCGCAACATCACCACACTGGATCAGGCTCTGGTCTTCGAGCCCGGAGTCACGTTCAACGCCGGGCAGATGGACATCCGCGGGTCCACCGGGCTCGCCCGCGGCGTGGGCAGCCGGGTCCTGCTGCTGCTCGACGGGCATCCGATTCTGAGCGGCGACGGCGGAGAGATCGATTTTGCCTCGTTGCCGCTGCTCGACGTGGACCGCGTGGAAGTGGTGCGCGGTGCCTATTCCGCCCTGTACGGGAGCAACGCCCTCGGAGGCGTGGTGAATGTGTTGACCACGCCCGTCTCGACGGGGGCGCCGGAGTCGCTCTTCCGGGTGCACTACGGAATCTGGCAGCTCCCCGACCGGTATCGATTCCGGAGCGATCAGCTCGACGAGCGGGGCATCGGCATTCAGCATTCGCGCCGGATCGGAAGCGTGGGGGCGCGCGTGTTCCTGGGGCGGGAGTTGTCGGACGGCTTCCGTCAGGACGACGGACAGACGCGCTGGCTCGGGAGGGCGAAGCTGACGTCCGCCGAGGGCTCCATGCACCCCTGGGACGTGTATGCCCTGTGGGCACAGGAGCGGTTGGGAGAGTTCTTCACGTGGCGGGCGGACAGCACGCGTCCCGATACGCTCAATTTCGCGGTGGATCCGGCGACCCGCAGCGACCACGAAATCGACTACAAGCTCCTGACCGGCGCGACCTTCACGCCGGTCACGGGACTGCGGACACTGCTGCGCTGGAGTCCGTACCTCAACTACAACAGCGTCCAGAACCGCTTCCACGACAACAGCGATCACCATCGCGCGACGCGACTCGGCAGCACCCTGGACCTGTCGCTGCGGCCGGGCGGACTGCACGCCCTCGATCTCGGCGCCGACGTGGCGCATACGATCGTGACCTCGAATTTCCTGGGGCCGCACCATATCAACGACGCCGCCGTCTTCGCCCAGGACGCGGTGCAGCTCTCCGATCGCTGGACCCCTTCGCTCGGAGGGCGTCTCGATTATCACGTCGCCACGGGGGGGAAGTCCGAGTGGTCACTCAGCCCCAAGGTCGGCGTGACCTATCGCCCCAGCGGCTGGTTGACGGCGCGGATGTCCGCCGGCCACGGCTTCCGCTCGCCGAGCGCCATCGAGCAGTTCGTCAACACCACGCAGTTCGGGTTCAAGGTGATTCCCGATCCCGGTGTGCGCAGCGAGCGGGCGTGGTCAGAGGAAGCGGGTGTCACCGCGACGCCGACGAGTCGCGTCCGGCTGGACGGCACGGCGTTCCAGAGCCAGTACCGTGACCTGATCAGCCCGGTGGTCCTGTTCTGCCCAGATTCGCTCGCCCCCGTGCGGGTGTGCCCCCCGGGAGTGACGGGGTTCGTGGCCCAGTTCAGGAACGTCACGCGGGCGCACATCCGAGGGTTGGACCTGAGCGTGAAGACGCGGGTGATCAGTGATCTGCTCGACCTGGAGGCGAGCTACCTGTTCCTCGCGACGCGGGACGATTCGACGGGCGGCGCCCTGCCCTACCGCTCCCGGCACAACCTCACGGGCACGCTTACCGCTCTGGGCGGCCTGGTGGGCATCGACGTCCGCTATCGCAGCCGGGTGGAGCAGGTGCTGCAGTACTTCAACGACCCGCGGAAGCACTTCACCGTCGTGGATCTGCGGGTCGCCTATCGGATCGCGGGCGTTGCCATTCAGGCGAAGGTTTCCAACCTGTTCCAGGCGCTCTACGTGGACGTCCAGGAACGCAACCCGGGCGCGCCGCGCCAGGTCAGCCTCACGGCGTTCCGCGACTTCTAAGACCCGGCGTTGTCGGCGGTCCCGCCGCGGGCGAGCCGAATCACCGCCCGGATGTCCCGCACCCATCCCTCCGGATCGTCCGGCGGGGCGAACGACCAGACCTCCCGCGACTTTCCCGACCCTGCCCCGATACGGACGCGATTGCCGTCCCGGGTGACCTCGTAGAAGCGCCGGCTCGCCGGGGTGATCTCGATGCCGACCTTCTCGTTCTTGTGGATCAGGACGGTCTGCCGGGTGACGATGATCGAGCCGCGCCGATCCTCCCAGCCCGCCGAGCGGGTGCCCGCGTCGTGGGTATAGCGGAACCAGATGTTGTCGGCGCGGTGCAACTGGCCCTCGGTCGCGAAGCGGGCCTGTTGCTCCGGCGCGAGGCGGCTCGTGTCGCCGGAGCAGGCCGCCAGGACGAGGGCGAGGACGGCGGCGCGCGCCGCCCTCACCGCTCTTTCTTGCTCTTGCGCTTGATGTCGGATCCGTGCGCCCGCTTGTAGGTCTGGATGTCCTTGAAGCGCCCCTTCGCGTCGCGAACGGCGTACAACTTCGTTCCGGAGCTGCTCCGATGGGTGGTGCGACGACCTTTTCCGGCCATGGGATGCCTCCCGAATGGAGATGCCTGCAGGCTACACGGATAAGCTGCAACGTTTCACCCGCCCGTGGAAGGGCGGGCCGCTAGCCCTCCTCGTCTGCGCGTCGGTGCCAGAGTCCCTCGGACAGCACCTCGTCGAGCGTGGTGACGAGGTGGTCGGCGTCCTGCTTCGCGAAGACGAGCGGCGGTTTGATCTTCAGCACGTTGTGGAACGGTCCGTCGGTGCTGACCAGCACGCCACGCTCCCGCATGCGGCTGGCGACGTACCCCGCCTCCTCGCCCGCCGGCTCGAGCGTGGTCCGGTCGCGCACGAGCTCCGCCCCCAGGAAGAGACCGAGGCCGCGCACGTCTCCGATCGACGGGTGGCGCGCGGCGAGCGCCCGCAACCCCGCCTGGACGCGCTCTCCCATCAGGCGGGCGTTCTCCTGCAGTCCTTCGTCGGCGATCACGTCCAGGACCGCGAGACCGATGGCGCAAGACACGGGATTGCCGCCGAACGTGCTGAAGTACTCCATGCCGTTGGCGAATGCGGCGGCGATCTCCGGGGTCGTGATCACGGCGCCCAGTGGGTGGCCGTTGCCCATCGGCTTGCCGAGGGTCACGATGTCGGGCACCACGTCCTGCGCCTCGAACGCCCAGAAGTGCGATCCGGTACGGCCGAATCCGGTCTGCACCTCGTCGGCGATGCAGATGCATCCCGCGCGGCGCACGTGGGCGTAGGCAGCGGCCAGGTAGCCCTCGGGCAACACGATCTGCCCCCCGCACGACAGGATCGATTCGCACAGGAACGCCCCCGGCTGGGTGCCGCGTGCCCGCATGCGCGCGATCGCATCCGCCAGGAACGCGGCGTACCGCTCTCCCGCCAGGGGCTCGTCGCGGCGGAAGCGGCCGCGATACGTGTCCGGGATGGGAACCTTGTGCACCCACGACGGCGCCCCCGCGCCCCCCGGACCGTCGTGCTTGTAGGGACTCGCGTCGATCAGCGTCGTCGTGTTGCCGTGATACGCACCGTCGACCACGATGACGTCGCGCCGCCCGGTGTAGGCCCGGGCGAGGCGCAGGGCGAGCTCGTTCGCCTCGCTGCCGGAATTGACGAAGTAGCACACCGACAGCGGCGAGGGGAGCGTGGCCCAGAGCCGCTCGGCGTACCGCACCGCCAACTCGTGCAGGTAGCGCGTGTTCGTGTTGAGCAGCGCCATCTGGCGCTGCCCGGCGCGCACCACCCGCGGGTGCCCGTGGCCCACGTGGGGGACGTTGTTCACGGCGTCGAGATACCGGCGCCCGTCGCGGTCGTAGAGGAATTCCATCCAGCCGCGCACCATCTCGACGGGCCGCCGGTACGCGAGACTGAGCGACGGACCGAGGTGATGGCGGCGCTCCTCCAGCAGCCGTTCGGGCGCCGTCGGAGCTGCGGGAAACAGCGCCGAGGGGACGTGGAGGATGAGGTTGGGGTCGGGGCTCAGGCTCTTCCACACCTGGCGTTGGCCGGGGCGGGCCACGCCGGGAAAATCCCCCTCGAAATCGAGCAGATCGGTGACGATCTGAAAGTGCAGATGCGGCGGCCAGCCGCCGTTGACCGCAGCGTCCCCGATGCGCCCGATGACCGTCCCGGGGGCGACGGTCGTGCCTGCGCGCAGCCAGGCGAGCGAATCACGGTCCAGATGGCCGTACAACGTGAAGAAGGTGAGCCGGCCGCCGTCCACCGTGTGGCGCAGGATGATGGTGGGCCCGTAGTCGCCGGGGGCTGCATTGTCGCGGAAGGAGTGCACGGCCCCACCGAGCGGCGTCTGGACCGCAGTGCCGGGCGGGAGGAACAGATCGAGGCCGATGTGGACCGTCCGCCATTCCGGTCCGTCATTCCCCTCGGCGCGGAACGCATTCGTCGTGTAGACGAGTCGCGGTTCATCGTAGCGTCCGATGCCGGCCGTCTTCCCCGCTTCCGCGAGTGCGGCCGCGATGATCGCCGCGAACGCCTCGGGATCCGCGAGGTCGTTCGGGTTGGCGATCGCCGGGCTTCCCACCGACAGGTCGAGCACCGCGGCATCGCGGGCGTAGTCGGCTGCGACGACCGGTCCGAGCTCGTCCGGGTGGTCGGTCAACCAGCGGATGGCGGCGGGAGCCGTCGGCACGGCCGGGAAGCCGCAGGCGTCCCGGAGGACGCAGCGGGCGAAGCGGGGCGGTAGGCGGGAGAGGCGATCGAGGGCCTCCCAGGCCGGGGCCTCGCTGACGGTCAGGTAGGCGTTGTCGGGTGCCGTGGCCCGCTGCACCGCGGCATTCACGACGCTGACGGCGAGGCGCGTCTCGATGAGCGTGTCGAGCGCGTCGACCTCCCCCTCGCTGAGCGGATGCAGCGTGTGGTAGCCCGCGGCGACGCGGGCGGCCGCGGCCAGCGGGTCGGGCTTGCCGAGCGCGGCGTACGCGGCCGCGATGGCCACGTCGCTGACGATCGCGCTGTACACCAGGTCTCCGAAGTCGATGGCCCCGGTCACGCGCCGCGTCCACGGATCCTCGCCGCGCACGAGCACGTTGTGGTCGTTGGCGTCGTTGTAGATCGTGCCCGCGGGCAGCGTGGCGAGCACGGGAGCGACTTCGGTCCGGTAGCGATCCAGCACGCGGGTCGCCAGGGCCCGCCGTGTCGCATCCTCCACCCTATGGAGGTGCTCCCGGATCCACTCCGCGCGGGACAGGTCCCATTTCAGCTCCCGGTGCGCGGCGGGGTGGTCCAGTCCCTCAAGTCCGGTATCGATCTGGGCAATGAGGCGCCCCAGACTCTCCAGCAGCTCGGGCGTATGGGGACGGATCAGCGCCAGGACCGTTCCCGGGACCCATGACAGGAGGCGCACGAACAGGGCCTCCCCTTCGGCGCCGGCCACCTCCACGATGTCCGCGCCGTCGGAGGCGGGGAGCACGCGGGGCAGCGCGATGCCCGGCGCACGCTCGGCGAGCCGGCGCAGGGCGGCGTGCTGTAGGTCGAGCACGTCACGATCCTCGCCCGCGTGCGCGATCTTCAGAACCGCCCGTTTGCCGTCGGCGAACCGCACCAGGAAGTTCTGGTCGCGCTCGCTGGGGAGCGGGCGCACCGTCCCAGCGCGCCCGTACCGCCGTGCGACGATTTCTTCGGCGTCCGCGGGCGCGAGGGCGGGCTGGCGAAACGTGATGGCGAGTGTCACACGCGGCAGGTCGCGACGGCGTCGCGCAGGCCGGCGAGCGGATCGCGCGTCGGCTCGAACTCGTGCGCCACGTAGCCAGTGAACCCGGCGTCCGCGATCGCGCGGGCGATGGCGTGGTAGTTCAGCTCCTGCGTGTCGTCGAGCTCGTGGCGGCCGGGGACGCCGCCGGTGTGGAAGTGGCCGATCTGGGCGACGTGCTCGCGGATCGTCCGGATCACGTCCCCTTCCATGATCTGCATGTGGTAGATGTCGTACAGGAGCTTGACGCGCGGAGAGCTCACGCCGGTGACGACGCGGACGCCGAACGCCGTGTGGTCACCCTGGTAATCCGCGTGGTCCACCTTGCTGTTGAGGAGCTCGACGCACACGGTGACGCCGTGCGCTTCGGCTGTCGGCGCCACGCGGCGCAGACCTTCGATGCAGGCGGCGGCTCCGTCTTCGTCGCTCCGGCCGCCGCGGTTGCCGAACATCGTGATCACGTTGGGGACGCCGGCTTTGGCCGCGAGCGGAATCGTCTCCTCGAGCTCGCGAATGAGCAGCGCGTGATTGGCGCGGTCATTGAATCCGGTGGCGATGAAGTCCCGGCGGTTGGACGGATAGCCCAGCGCGCAGACGAGGCCGGCGTCGCGGGCGACCGTCCACTCCTCGGGTTGCAGCAGGTCGATGGCGGCGAGTCCCATCGTCTGGGCCGCGCGGCAGAACTCCGGCAACGGAATGGCGGCGAAGGGCCAGCGACACACGGACTGCTTCAGCCGTCCGTCCACCGGCGCCGGAACATGCGGTGCGGGACGCGCGGCGCCGATGGACGAGGGACCGTCGAGGGCGGCCACCGCCGCACCGGCCGTCGCGGCCAGCAGCTCCCGCCGGGTGATCTGTCGCATGGTGCTCTCCATCGCGCAGCAGTAGCCGAAACTTGCACCGGCGCTCTGCTTCCCGAAAGGACGTCCGGTCAGCGCCCGATGTCTTCGGACCAGAGGGCGGGCTGCGCGGCGATGAAATCCGCCATGAGCCGGCGGCAGCTGGCGTCCTGCACGACCGTCAGGGACACGCCGCGGCTGCGCAGCAACTCCTCTTCGCCCCGGAAGGTGCGGTTTTCGCCGACGACGACTCGCGGGATGCCGTACAGCAGGATGGCGCCGCTGCACATCGCGCACGGCGACAGGGTGGTATAGAGCGTGCTCGTGCGGTAGACGGCGGCCGGTTGGCGACCCGCCCGCTCGAGCGCGTCCATCTCGGCGTGGAGGACCACACTGCCCTGCTGCACGCGACGATTATGCCCGCGACCCAGGATCTTGCCCTCGTGCACCAGTACCGAGCCGATCGGAATCCCTCCCTCGCTCCAGCCCAGCTCTGCCTCGGCGATCGCGGCTCGCAGGAAGTCGTCCATGGCAATCAGGCGAACGTCCGGCGGGCCGCCGCCACCAGCGCGACGTTGGTCGGCGCGGGAGAGCCGTCGGGCAGGGCCAAGGTGTCCTCGAAACCGACGCGGGTGTCGTAGCCGCGGGCGGCCGCCGTGGCGATCAGCGGCCACGCCGTGTGGTCGAGGCCGTGCAGCAGGCGCGGCAGATCGATCCCGGCCGCGTCGAGCACCGCTTCGATCTCCCCCACCGTCCGCAGCGCGGCGTCGAGCTCCAGGGCCTGGGGCTCGATCAGGACGCGGAGGCAGCGCGGCGCCAGACGGCTCCGTACCAGCCGTTCGGCGGCGACCGGGTCCGGAAGACCCACCTCGATGCCCGCTCCGCGGGAGAGCAACGTCGTCGCCAGCTGCTCGGCGCCGGACTCGTTGAAGTTGACCGATGCGTAGTCGGGCTGGATGGTCCAGCCCGAGACAGTGCTGCGGCGCAGCCTGGGCTGAGGGATGATCCACGCACCGGTGCTGACGCCCACCGGAGTCCCGGGGACGGCGGCTCGCAGCGCCGCGACACAACGGGCGACGTCGTCGGGAGCCAGAGACTCTTGCCCCGCCTCATTGCGGACGTGGACGTGGATCGCGCCCGCGCCGGCCGCCACGCATTGCGCCGCGGCGTCTCCGACCTCG
>DATGDE010000056.1:0-2304 GCA_035311125.1 Gemmatimonadales bacterium | reverse complement strand
CCAGAAGCCGGCCATATGGCGCATTTCGACCAGCCTGAGGTCGTGCGCGCCATTGCGATGCGCGCGAGAGATGAGGTCCTCATGCCACGGTAGGTAGCTCCTGGCCTGTGCGGTTTGCCCCGCGCGACTCGCGTGCTAGTGTTGTTCATGCTCGAGCTTCGTCCCACATGCGAGAACTGCAATACCGCGTTGCCCCCCGACTCGCCGGATGCCCGCATTTGCTCCTATGAATGCACGTTCTGCGCGTCATGCGTCGAGAACGTCCTGGACAATGTGTGCCCGAATTGCGGCGGCGGGTTCGTGCCACGGCCCATTCGACCGGCCAGGAACTGGAAGGGCGACAATTTCCTCGGCAAGGATCCCGCGAGCCTGAAAGTGAAACACCGGCCCGTGGACGTTGCCGCCCATGAGCGCTTCGCCGAGGGGATCAGGGGGATTCCACCCGACAAGCGCTAGTCGTCCGGGCGATCGCGCGGTGAAGGCCTCGCGCGACTCGACCCCGGTGGCGTCGTCTCGCCCGTGAGCGATATTGTGGCGGGATGACCGACGTTTCGCAGCGCCTTCGCCTGCCGACCCTCGGCGCGGCCGTGTCGGCCGCCGAGCGCGCCGCGCGGCGATTCCCCCTCGTGCTTCTCTCGGCGGCCCTCGCGGCGACCGCTGGCATCCTCATCGTAAATGCCTCGGACGAGGAGGCGCCGTTCGTCCGCCTCCTCGCCACCGCGACGCTCGGCCTGCCGCTGTTTCTCGCGCTCACGCTCACCGCTGAGCGGCGCTTCGCGGCCGGCGACGCCGCGCGACGCTGGGCGCTACCGGGCGCCGGGGTAGCGGTGCTCGCCGTGTTCTGGGCACTGTGGCCGCACTGGCCGGAGCCGGTCCAGTTCGCGCGCTACGTGCAGGCCAGCGTCGCGTTCCACCTGCTCGCGGCGTTCCTGCCCTTCGCCGGATACGACGAGCCCAACGGATTCTGGCAGTACAACAAGGCGCTCTTCCTGCGCTTCCTCGTGGCCGGGCTCTACGCGGCGGTGTTGTTCGGCGGTCTGGCGCTCGCCCTGGCGGCCCTCGACAAGCTGTTCGGCGTGGACATCCAGAACGAGGCGTACGGACGGCTGTGGATGATCATGGCATTCGTCGTCTCGACCTGGCTCTTTCTGGGCGGCGTGCCGGACGATCTCGCCGCGCTCGAGCGCCGCAGCGACGTCCCGGCGGGACTGCGGATCTTCACGCAATACGTCCTCGTCCCGATCATCGCGGTCTACCTCGTGATGCTCACCGCGTACCTCGGCAAGGTGTTGATCGACCGCCAGTGGCCCAGCGGGTGGATCGGCTATCTCGTCTCGAGCGTCGCGACGGTCGGGATTCTCGCGTGGCTGCTGGTACGGCCGCTCGAGGGGATGGCGGAGCATCGCTGGGTGCGGACCTACACGCGCGGCTTCTACGTGGCGCTGTTGCCGGCGATCGTGATGCTGTGGCTCGCGATCGGGAAGCGGGTCGCCCAATACGGCGTCACCGAGCGGCGCTACTTCCTGATCGTCCTGTCGCTCTGGTGGGCGGGGATCGCCGTGTACTACACGCTGGGCCGGTCCCGCAACATCAAGGTGATTCCCGCGTCGCTCTGTCTCCTCGCGGTGTTGACGTTCGCCGGTCCGTGGGGCGCCTACCAGGTTTCGCTCGCCAGCCAGCGGCACCGGCTCGAGCGGATCGTGGCCCGTAACGGCCTGCGCGTCGGCACCACGGCAGCCGCGGCCCGTGACGTCCCCTTCGCCGACCGGAAGGAAATCGCAGCGACGTTGCGGTATCTCGTGGAACATCACGACCGGCAGGGGATCGTTGCGCGCTTCGGGGGGCCGGCGCTGCTCGCTTCAGCCGTGGAAACCCGGGTGCGGGCGATCATGGACTCCCTCGGCGTCTCCTACATCTCCAGATGGGAGCGTGAGGAGAGCACGGACACCCACTTCTTCCACGCCAGCTGGACCTCGGACCCGACCCCGATCGACGGCTACCAGTACGCGATCCACCTCGGCCCGTTCAAGCTGACTGACACCCTGCGGATCGACGCCGCGACAACGACCTGGTTCGTCAAGTCCCGCAATACGTTGCGGATCGAGCACGCCGGACTACCGGGGCTCGAGATCCCGCTGCAGCCCGTGCTCGAGCGCGCCGCCGCCTACCGGGGGGCGGGGGGAGCGCGTGGTGGTCGCGACGAGGTGCCGATCAGCCTGCTGCGTGCCGAGGCGAGCGGGCCCCACAACGCCGCGCTCCTGTATCTGACCGTGCTCAACGCCGCCCGTGGCGACAGCGGCTGGG
>DATGDE010000055.1:0-2196 GCA_035311125.1 Gemmatimonadales bacterium | reverse complement strand
GAGCTCAAGCCGGGGCAGACGAAGAAGGAAACCGAGGGCGTGTTCGTCGTGATGAACGGCAAGGCGACCTTCCGGGCGGTGAAGGTCGGGATCGCCGGGGACGAGTACTTCGAGGTGCTGGACGGCGTGAAGGAGGGCGAGCAGATCGTCGCTGGTCCCTATCAGGCGATCCGCGACCTGAAGGACGCCACGCCGGTGCGCGCCGCCAAGGCGCCGGCCGACACGGCCCGCCGGGCCGGCTCGTGAGCCGCGCCCAGGAGTTCCGCACCGGCGATACGCCGCTGCCGGACATCGTGATCCTCACGCACAAGCTGGGGCGCGAGTACGACATGGGGTCGGAATTGGTGCGGGCGCTGCGCGGCGTGGACGTGCAGATCCGGCGCAACGAGTACGTGGCGGTGATGGGGCCGTCGGGGTCGGGCAAGTCCACCCTGATGAACCTGATCGGCTGCCTCGACACGCCCACGACGGGCGAGTACTGGCTGAACGGGCAGAAGGTCTCCGATCTCGCAGACGACGAGCTGGCCCGCATCCGCAACAAGGAAATCGGGTTCGTCTTCCAGACGTTCAACCTGCTGCCGCGCGCGTCCGCGTTGCACAACGTGGAGCTGCCGCTCATTTACGCCGGAGTGCCGGCGCGGGCGCGGCACCAGCAGGCCGCCGCCGCGCTGACGCGCGTGGGCCTGGCCGACCGGATGGACCACAAGCCCAACGAGCTGTCGGGCGGGCAGCGCCAGCGGGTGGCCATCGCGCGCGCGCTCGTCAATGATCCCAGCATCCTGCTCGCCGACGAGCCAACGGGCAACCTCGACTCGACCACGAGCCAGGAGATCATGGGGGTGTTCGCCGAGCTGCACCGCCAGGGACAGACCATCGTGATGGTGACGCACGAGGCGGACATCGCGGCGCACGCCGCGCGCGTGGTCACGCTGCGCGACGGGCTCGTCGCCACCGACCAGCGTCAGGCCGCCTGACATGCACCGGCCCGGGTAGCCCATGCCCATCTTCGACGCGATCCGCCTCGCCTTCCGCCAGCTCGTCGCCCAGAAACTCAAGAGCGGCTTCGCGCTGATCGGGGTGTTCATCGGCGTCACGTTCCTGATCGGCGCCTGGTCGATCGTGAACGGGATGAACACGTACATGACGGAGAAGTTCGCCGGCACGCTGATCGGCGTGAACACCTTCCACCTGCGGCGCTCGCCGAACGTGAACTTCGACGTGAGCGACTCCATGTGGCGGGCGTGGCGGCGCCGCCCCCGCATCAAGTTCGAGGACGCCGAGGCGGTCGCGGCGGGACTCAGCATCCCGGTGACGACGTCGTGGTATTCCGAGGACCGCGGCCCCGTCGAGTACAACGGCAAGGTCGCCAAGGATATCACACTCGAAGGCGCCACCGAGCGCTACTTCGACATCATGAACCTGAAGATCGAGCAGGGCCGGCCGTTCAGCGCCCAGGAATCGCGGGCGGGCGCCACGGTGGTGGTCCTGGGTCACGATCTGGCGGAGAAGCTCTTCGTCTCGACCAACCCGATCGGCAAGGCGGTCCGCATCCACGGCATCCCCTACCGGGTGATCGGCGTGGTGGAGCGGCAGGGCAACCTGCTCGGCATCTCGCTCGACAAGTTCGTGGTCGCCCCCGCCCTGTCGCCGATCCAGCGGGAGGTGAATCCGCCGGGCGTGGTGGACGCCCTCATCATCAAGGCCGGCACCCCCACCGAAATGCGGGCGGCGATGGACGAGACGGAGGCGATGATGCGGGCGCGCCGGCACCTGCGCCCGCGGCAGGACGACAATTTCGTGATGGAGACGTCGGAGGGGGTGCTCACGTTCTGGAACAAGCTCAGCCGGATCCTCTACGCCGTGGGGCCGGGGCTCGTGGGCATCGCGCTGGTCGTCGGCGGCATCGTCATCATGAACATCATGCTGATGGCGGTCGCGGAACGCACGCGCGAAATCGGCATCCGCAAGTCGCTGGGCGCCCGGCGCCGCGACATCCTGCGCCAGTTCCTCGCCGAGTCCGTGACGATCGCGGTGATCGGGGCCACCCTGGGGATCGCGGCCGGGATTTTCCTGTCGGTGTTCCTCAACGTCGCGACGCCGCTGCCGGCGACCGTCTCGCCCGCGTCGATCCTGCTCGGCGTGGTGCTGGGCGGCGGCGTCGGCATCCTCGCCGGCGTCTACCCGGCCAGCCGGGCC
>DATGDE010000054.1:0-16333 GCA_035311125.1 Gemmatimonadales bacterium | reverse complement strand
AGCCCGACCTTGGCGATCGCCTGCGCCCGCCGCGACCCGACCTTGACGAAGCGCTGCAGGGCGTACGCCCGTCGCGGGATCCGGATCGCCACGACGAGCTCGTCCGCGGCGCGGCGCATCTGCTTGTAATCCGTATAGAAGTCGGCGAGCGGAAGCTCCACGCGGCCCCGCACCGAGTCGAGCACGACCATCGCGCCGTACGCCATGAGGACCGGGACGCCGTCCGCCGCCGGCGACGCGTTCACGATGTTGCCCGCCCAGGTGCCGCGCGCCTGGATCTGCACCGAGCCGACCTGCCGCGCCGCCTGCACGAGAAGCGGCAGCTCCTGCTCCGCCCGTGGGTCCCTGATCACGTCCCAGTACGTGGCGAGGGCACCCAGCACCAGCGCCCCATTCTCCCAGCGCATCCCCCTGAGATCCTGCAGCGGCGAAAGGTCGAGGTAGGTGCGATCGTGCTCCGCCGTGCGGACCGGCCAATGCACCAGCAGATCCGTACCACCCGCCACCGGGACGGCGTCGGGAGTCTCGGCGAGCAGGGCGAGCGCGTGGGCGGGCGACTCCGGCAGCAACAGTCTCACTCGGCCGCCTCGAGTGCCGCCTGGATCCCGTCCACGATGCCGTCGTAGCCGGTGCAACGGCACAGATTGCCGGCCAGCAGCTCGCGGATCGTGTGGGTCGCGAGCAGCTCCCGGTGCACGCGGATCCAGCAGGCCGTCATGGCCACCCCGGGCGTGCACGCGCCGCACTGGGTTGCGCCGCTCGCGAGCAGCGGCCGCAACGTCGCGGGATCGAGTGACTCCACGGTCTCCACCCGGCACCCGCGGACCTGGTAGCTCGGCACGAGGCAGGAGTTCACCGGCAGGCCGTCCAGGTACACGGTGCACGCGCCGCACTCCCCTTCTCCGCATCCCTCCTTGGTGCCGGTGAGTCCCAGACGGTAGCGCAGGCT
Organism: Gemmatimonadales bacterium; assembly: GCA_035311125.1. GTDB lineage: Bacteria > Gemmatimonadota > Gemmatimonadetes > Gemmatimonadales > GWC2-71-9 > DASTHG01. The sequence continues at coordinate 15,384 of DATGDE010000054.1, read as the reverse complement.
GTCGAGGAGACGCTCGGCGGGATCGACGTCCAGGAAGATCGGCGCGCCGTTCAGGACGAAGGAAATCTTCACGGCAGGATTTCCATCAATCGCTCGGGCGTCAGAGGGATCGTGCACGGGTCAGCGCCCGTGGCCGCCGCGACGGCGTTCAGGATCGCGGCAGCCGGGCCGTCCATGGGCAGCTCGCCCAGCCCCTTCGCCCCCTGGGCGCCGAACGGGTGGGAATTCTCGACGAACGCCACGCGGATCGGCGGCAGGTCGTCGCTCGTGGGAATGAGGTAGTTGGTCAGTTGCGCATTGGCCATCGCGCCGTCCCGCCAGCGGCATTCCTCGAGCAGCGCCCAGCCGATCGCCTGCGCCACGCCGCCCTGAACCTGACCGCGCGCCAGAGACTCGTTCAGCACGCGACCGACCTCCTGCAGCGCCACGAAGTCCGTCACGCGAGTCTGCCAGGTCCGCAGGTCCACGTCGACGTCCGCGACGTAGGCGCCCCAGCCGAACGCCGCGTAGGCGTCGCCGCGGTAGGTCGCCTCGTCCCACGAAATGCCCGGCGGGCGTTCGTACACGGCTTCTCCGACGAGGTCTGCGCCGGGGTGTGCCGAGTGCCAGCGGCGCAGCGCGGCACGCACGGCCTCTCCCCCGGCGTGGTCGTCCAACCCGACGCGCGCCCGGAGCGCGTCACACGCCCGCTCGACCAGCCGCCCCACGACCATGGCGGTGCGCGAGGCGACGGTGGGCCCGCTGTTCGGCACCCGTGCCGTGTCGGCCTCGGCGATGACGACGTCTGAAGGATCGAGACGGAGTCGTGCGGCCGCGAGCGCGGTGAACAGCGTGAGCGTCCCCTGCCCCATCTCGATGTTGGCGGAGCGCACTTCGACGCGCCCGTCGGGCAGCCCGGCGACGTGGAGACGGGAGGCCAGGGCGACTTCGCCGCCGCCCGTGAACCCCGCCCCGTGATGGAACGTGGCGATGCCGATCCCGCGACGCGTCGTGGTGCTCGCGGCGTTGTGGACGGCGTGCGCCGCACGCTTCGCGGCGTAGCCGGCCAGGGACAGCGCGCGGTCGAGCAGTGCGACGCGGTCGGTCCCATCGTGGATCACCTGGCCGGTCGCCGTGGATTGCCCGTCGCGCAGCAGATTGCGGCGCCGCAGCTCGGCGGGATCGAGGCCCAGGCGGGCCGCGATCCGGTCCATGTGCCGCTCGTTGGCGAAGTGCGTCTGCGGCGCGCCAAAGCCGCGGAACGCACCGAACGGCACGGCATTCGTGAACATGGCGCGGCCGTCGATGCGGACGTGGTCGCAGGCGTAGGGCCCGGCCGCGTGGATGAGGCCGCGTGACAGGACGACCGGAGACAGCGTCACGTAGGCGCCGCCGTCCATGATCACTTCGATGTCCTGCGCCAGCAGCTGCCCGTCCGTGGAGATGCCGGTGCGGTGGCGCACCAGCGCGGGGTGTCGCTTGGTGGTGGCCGCCATGTCTTCGCCGCGATCGTAGATCATCTTCACCGGCTTGCCGCTTTTCAGCGCCAGCAGCGCGGCGTGCAACGCGATGGTCGAGGGGTATTCCTCCTTGCCCCCGAAGCCGCCCCCGGTGGGAGTCTGCACCACGCGCAGCAGCCGCTCGTCCCGGGCGAGCGCGACGCGCAACGCCTTGAGCACGTAGTACGGGCACTGCATCGAGCCGCGCAGCACGAGCACGTCGTCTTCGAGCTGCGCGATCATCCCCTGCGGCTCGAGATACACGTGCTCCTGTGCGCCGGTCTCGTATGTTCCTTCCACGACGATCGGCGCGGCCGCGAGCGCGCGCTCCACGTCGCCCTTCGAGATGGTGAGGTGCTTAAGCACATTGCCGGAGCCGTATTGAATCGTTTCGGGAGTCGGCCGGACACGGAAGTCGAGCGCGGCCGGCTCGGGGGCGACCTGGATGGCGACGGCCGCCACCGCACGTCGCAGCGCGTGCCGGTCGGGATGAGCCAGCAGCAGGACCGGCTCATGCACGTGACGCACGTTCGTGGCCGCCAGGACCGGTTGGTCGTTTTCGATCAGGGCGATGACGTTGGGTCCCGGGAGGTCGCGGTGGTCCACGATGGTGTATTGCGACCAGTCCACGCCGGGGCCGAACCGCACGTCGGTAATCCGGCCTCGCGGCGCCGGGCTGCGGACCGTCGCGCCCCAGAGGAAATCCTCGAGCGGCAGGTCGTCGACGTAACGCTCGCGGCCGGTGAGCTTGGCGAGTCCTTCCAGTCGATCCACGGCAGGCGAATATATCCCCCGGGAACCTCCCGGGAGCCCGACGGTTCTACACTCGGCGCTGGCCCCTCCCTGCCCTCTCACTGGAGCATTCATGAGCACCGCACAGTCGAGGTCGCGATCGCGCAACCCCACGCGCGCCCGGAACCGGGGCGCATCCATCCAATCCATCAATCCCGCCACCGGCGAAGTGCTGGAAACGTTCCCCGAGATCGGCGCGCGGGAGTTGGAGCGCGCGCTGGAACAGGCCAGCCGGGCCTACCGCGACTGGCGCCGCCGTCCCCTGCACGACCGCACGGCGCTGCTGCACGAGGCTGCGCGAGTGCTGCGAGCCGGCAAGGCGAGGTACGCGCGCGCCATGGCGCTCGAGATGGGCAAACCGCTGGCCCAGGGCGAGGCGGAAGCCGAAAAGTGCGCTGCGGTGTGCGACTATTATGCCGACAACGTCGCGGCGTTTCTCGCCCACCAGCGGCGCGACCTCGACGGGCTCCGCAGCTACGTGCGCTTCGACCCGACCGGACCGGTGCTCGCCGTGATGCCGTGGAATTTTCCGTTCTGGCAGGTATTCCGGTTCGCGGCGCCGGCGCTCGCGGGCGGCAACGTCGGGCTGCTGAAGCATGCGTCCAACGTCACCCGCTGTGGCCTGCTGATCGAGGATGTGTTCCGCCAGGCGGGGTTCCCCGACGGGGTGTTTCGGACGCTCGTGCTGCGCAGTTCGGGCGTCGCGCGTGTGATCGCGGATCCGCGCGTCCGGGCGGCCACGCTCACCGGCTCCGAGGCCGCCGGCAGCCAGGTCGCCGAGCACGCAGGACGCCACCTCAAGAAGACCGTACTGGAGCTGGGCGGCAGCGATGCGTTCATCGTGCTGGCGGACGCCGATCTGGCGCGCGCCGTGAAGACGGCTGCGGACGCCCGGCTGATCAACAGCGGCCAGAGCTGCATCGCCGCGAAACGGTTCATCGTGGTGGACGCCGTGGCCGAGCAGTTCGAGCAACGCTTCGTGGCGGAGATGCGGTCACGGATCATGGGCGATCCACTCGCTCCCGCGACGCAGGTCGGCCCGCAGGCACGAACCGAGCTGCGCGAGGAAGTGCACCGCCAGGTGAGGCAGTCGGTGCGGCGGGGCGCCCGGCTGCTGGTGGGTGGCGCGGTCCCCGGGGGACCGGGCGCGTTCTACCCTCCCACCGTGCTGGCCAGGGTGAAGCCCGGTATGCCGGCGTTCGACGAGGAAGTCTTCGGCCCTGCCGCCGCGGTGATCCGGGCGCGCGACGAGTCGGACGCCGTGCGGCTGGCCAACGCGTCGCCGTACGGATTGGGGGCGGCGGTGTGGACGGAGGACCGGGGCCGCGCCGAACGGGTGGCCGCGGAGCTCGAGGTGGGGTGCGTGTTCGTCAACGGGATGGTACGCTCCGATCCCCGGTTGCCGTTCGGGGGCGTGAAGCGCTCCGGGTACGGGCGCGAACTGTCCGAGTATGGCCTGCGCGAGTTCCTCAACATCAAGAGCGTCTGCGTGGCGTGAGCCGCGCCGGCGGCGCCCATCAGGACGGCAGCACGACCAGCTGACCGCGCATCATGGGGAGGTGCTGCGGCACGCTGCACGAGAAGGTGAAGATCCCCGGCTCGCGTGCGACGTAGGTCGTGTCCGTGCGCGACTGCGGCGCGAGCGGGACGTACAGATCGTGCAGGACGAACGCATGCGCGTCATCCTCGGGATTGAGTAACGTCAGCCGCAAGGTGTCACCCGCGTAGACGGTGATCGTGTTCGGCACGAACGCATAAACCTCCTTGCCGTCGAGCACGCCGCCCGTCGCGAAGTCCCGCTGGAGAAACGGGTATACGGCCCGGAGTTCCTTGGAGAGCAGCGGGACCGTGGTGATGGTGATAGCGCGGACCACGGGCATCCCTCCCGACCGCAATGTTGTCTGGGCCGCCGGCCGGCACTGCAGCAGCGCGCCGGCGGCGAGCAGCGTGATCCCTGCCAATCGTGTCATGGCTCCCCCGGAATCGGTCTTGCCTAATGTATGAAACTTCGCGCTCCGCCCGGCGTCGTGTCCCCACCCCATCTCTTGCGCTACATTGGCCGGTCATGTCCCAGGATTTGCCTTCCGCGGAGTTTCTCGCGCTCGAAGCCGCTCTGCGCGGCCGCTATGTGCTGGAGCGCGAGCTGGGTCGCGGCGGGATGGGTGTGGTGTTTCTCGCGCGCGACGTCGCGCTCGACCGGCCCGTCGCCATCAAACTCCTGCCTCCCGCGCTCGCGGCCACTCCGGGGCAGCGCGAGCGGTTCCTGCAGGAAGCGCGCACCGCCGCCCGTCTCGCCCATCCGCACATCGTGCCGATCCACGCCGTCGAGCGGCACGGCGAGCTCGTCTACTTCGTCATGGGCTACATCGCCGGGACGACCCTGGCCGAGCGGGTGCGAGCCCAGGGTCCGCTCGATCCCGCGGCCGTCATTCGTCTGGTGCAGGAGGTCGCCTGGGCCCTCGCACACGCCCATCAGCACGACGTGATCCATCGTGACATCAAGCCCGAGAACATCCTGCTGGAGCGGGGGACGGGCCGGGCCCTCGTCACCGACTTCGGCATCGCGCGTCTCGCCGAGGGCACCCCGCCCACGGGATCCGGCCGCGTGCTCGGCACGGCCCGCTACATGTCGCCCGAGCAGGCGGCCGGGGAGCCCGTGGACGGACGCAGCGACCTGTACTCCCTCGGCGTGACCGCGTTCTACGCGCTGACGGGACGGTTCCCCTTCGACGCCCCCGATGCCAACGGCCTGATGGTGCAGCGCGAGACGCTGCCGGCGCCCCCGGTGACCTCGGTGCGGGCCGGCCTGCCGCCCGCCCTCGCCGCGGCGATCGATCGCTGTCTCGCCAAGGCTCCCGCGGACCGGTTCACGACGGCGGGCGACCTGGCCGACGCCGTGGCGGCCGTCCGGGAGGGCACGGCGGTCCCGGCCACGTTGCAGCGGATCACGCGGGAGATCTCGTCCTTCGCGGTGGATCTCGCAGGGTACGGTACGCTTGCCGCAGTCGCGATCGTCTCGAAGTTCCTGTTCAGCAATCAATACGATTTCTTTGGCGTTCGCACCGTGTACACGATCGCCATTGCGCTCGTGCTGGTCAGCCTCACGGCGCTGCGCGGCATGTCGATGTTCCGCCTCATCCGGGAAGCCGTCGCCGAGGGGTGGGGAGAGCGGGACCTCGCCGCGGCCATCGAGCGCGAAGCGCGTGCCGCGGGATCCACCGTGCGCCAGCCCCGTCCGGGACGGCTGGGCGCCACGGCGATCTTCCTCGCCGGATTCGCGGCGCTGGTCGCCTACTGGCTGGGCCCCAAAGAGGCTGGCCTGTCCTCGCTCGAGGGACCGCTCGCCTGGCTCGTGGAGCTCGTCGGCCTCATCGCCCCGGTCGCGTGGGGCCGCTGGTACGGCAGCCGGCTCGAGGCACCGCGCGACGGGAAGCCGGGCTTGTTCAGTCGGCTCGTCATGCGGGTCAAAATGAAGGGCTTCTTCGTGCTGGCCCGGCTGGGTCGGAGACTGCGCACACCACCGGTGGTCGCGCCGGCGGATCAACACACGGAAGTCATCATCGCCGATGCCGCGCGCGACATCCTGCACGCGCTCCCCGACCCCGACCGCCGCCTGGTCGGCGTGGAGCAGCTGCTCACCCGCCTCGAGGCCGATGCCGCCGTCTTGCGCCGGCGCCTCGGCGCGCTGGACGACGCGGCCGGGCACATGGGGGCCGCCGGGTCCACCCGCCACGGGGACCTCGCCCGCGACCTCGAATCGGCGCGCCGTACGGCGGCCGAGCGGCTCGGGACCACAGTCAGCGCGATGGAGAACCTGCGACTCGACCTGCTGCGCCTGCGCGCCGGCGTCGGCGCGACCGACGGGCTGACCGAAGACCTCGAGGCCTTGCGGGATCTCGCCGCCCGGGTGGACGCGGCAGCGGAGCTCGAAGCCGACACCAAGTGAGACGGGCGGCCCCGTGCTGCCGGGACCGCCCGTCGAAGGCAACGCCGAGTCCGCTTACTCGCCCGCGTTCGCCCACGAACCGATCTGCTGCACGAACTCCTGCGCCAGCGACTTCAGGTCCACCGGCGGGATATTCGGATCTTCTTTCAACGTTTCGACGCGCTGCAGATTCACCGACGCCTTGGTGAACCCCGAGTCCGCGACCAGCGCCGCCCGATAGGCATCGGCCGCCAGCGTGAAATGGCCGGTCCGCTCGAGCGCGATGCCCAGGTTGTTCTGGAACGTCGCCACTTCGGGGACGAGCTCCACCGCCCGGGCGAGCGGCCGCAGCGCCTCGTCGAACGACCCCTGGTTGATGAGGGTGAGCCCCAGGTTGTTCATCGACCACACGTCGGTCGAATCGAGCGCCAGCGCCTCGTGATAGGCGGTCACCGCCTCGTCGCGCTCGCCCTTCGCATCGTGCGCGCGGCCCATCAGCCGGTACGCTTCGCCCAGGCTGTCGTCGATGCGCAGCACGGTGTCGAGCATGGCGATGGCCGAATCCGGTTGCCCCGCGTCGAGCAGCACCCGGCTCAGGTTCAGGTAGCTCTTCACGTGCGTCGGGTCGATCGTCAGCGCCTGCCGCAACGCTTCCTCCGCCGCCGTGAGATCACCGGCCTTCCAGGACGACAGCCCGAGCATGTAGAAGCCCCAGGCGTTCCCCGGACGGTTGGCGGTGTACGCCGTAAAACCACGCACCGCGTCGGTGTAGCGCCGCTCGTGGAAGGCCGCTTCCGCGGTCTCGAACGACACGGGGACGACGCTCACGGGCGCGGGCTCGGCCGGTGCCGCCGCGGGCGTCGATTCCGGCGCCACCGTGGGCTCCTTGGCACTCGCTTGCTTCGGGGACTTGTCGCCGCAGGCGGCCAGCACGAACAGTCCGGCCACGAGCCAGGCAGGGGTGAAGCGCATGGTGGTGATCATCGTTTCCTCCTCACATCAGGGCGCCGCGCGCCGGTTGGGGTGTGTCAGCGCCCTGTGGTAAGGCAGGAGGAGGACCAGGCGGCGGGAGGCCCAAGGCATCGATGCAAGCGATTGATGGACCGACAGTTGGCGGAGTCGCCACACTCAAGGCAGTTGGAGTTGTGCTCGGACGGACACAGAAAACAAGGGGGGGTGTGTCTGGGTGGACACGCGGGTTCATCGCGGCTGAGAGCCGCGACTCGGCTATCTGTCGCTGGAGAGCGACCCGGGAATGTCACTTCATGTGACAGCTCAGCCGAGTCGCGACTTTAGTCGCGAAAAATGGCCGCGACAGACCGCTCTAATCCCTGCTGATCCCGTGCCTCCGCATGATCTTGAGCAGGCTCGCATGATCGGCGAGCCCGAGCGCCTCGGCAGTGCGCGTGATGTGCCAGTCGTTGCGCTCCAGCGCGGCCACGACGATTTGCCGCTCGGCTTCGGCTTTGAGCTCGTGGAACGTGCGCGGCTCGGCGCCGCTGCTCACGCGGCGCGCCGCAGCGTGCTCCCGGATTTCCGGCGGGACGTCGTCCGCTCCCATGTCCGGCGCATCCGACGCGATCAGCATCCGCTCCAGCACGTTGCGCAGCTCGCGCACGTTGTTCCGCGACCAGTCGTAGCCCATCAGGCATTCGAGCGCCGCCGCTGTGAGCGGCTTCGGGCGCATGCGGAATCTGGCGCAGATCGAAGCCAGCAGGTGTTGGACCAGCTCGGGAATATCGGACAGCCGGTCGCGCAGGCTCGGCACGGCCAGCACGTGCACGTTGAGCCGGTAGAGCAGATCTTCGCGAAAGCGGCCCGCGGCGACCTCGGCGGCGAGATCGCGATTGGTCGCGGCCAGCACGCGGGCGTCCACGGCGATCGTCCGCGTCCCACCGACCCGCGTCACCTCGCGCTGCTCCAGCACGCGCAGCAGCTTGGCCTGGGCCGCGAGCGGCAGCTCGCCGATCTCGTCCAGGAACAGCGTACCGGCCGCGGCCGATTCGAACGCCCCTTTGCGCATGGCGACGGCGCCGGTGAAGGCCCCGCGCTCGTGGCCGAACAGCTCGCTCTCCACCAGGTCCGCCGGCAGCGCCGCGCAGTTGATGGCGAGGAGCGGCCCCTTCGCGCCGCTCATGCGGTGCACCGCGCGCGCCACGACCTCCTTGCCTGATCCGCTCTCCCCGGTGATGAGGACGGGTGATGGAATCGACGCGATGCGCGCCAGCGCGTCCTTGAGCTTCTGCATCGCCGGGCTCGAGCCCACGAGCGGCGTGTCGCTCCCGAGGTCCTGGCGCAGCGCCGCGACTTCCAGCTCGAGACGACGGCGCTCGAGCGCGCCGGCGATCTCCTGGAGCACCCGCTCCATCGGCTCGGCCTTGTCGATGAAGCTCACGGCGCCCAGCCGGATGGCTTGCGCGCAGCGGTCGTAGCTCCCCGTCCCCGTATAGACGATCACCGGCACGCGCAGGCCGCGGTGCGCCAGCTGGCGCAGCACCTCGAAGCCGTCCATTCCCGGCATCTCGAGATCGAGCAGCACGCAATCCACGGGCTCGCGGGCGATCGTGTCGAGGGCGGTCTTCCCGTCGGCCGCGGTCACCGTGTCGTGGCCGCCGAGCCGTTTCAGGTCGTAGGCGTACTGCCCGGCGAGGGGCTGCGCGTCATCCACGATCAGGACCAGGCTCACGCGCCGGTCCCGACGAGCGGCAGGTCCACGGTGAAGCAGGACCCCGCTCCCGGCGACGTCTCCACCCGCAGGCGCCCTCCCGCATCGGTCACCAGCCGGCGCACGATCGAGAGTCCGAGGCCGGTCCCGCCGGGCTTGGTCGAATAGAAGTCCTGAAACGCCCGCTCCAGCTCCGCTTCGGTCATCCCCTTGCCGGTGTCCTCGACCACGATCCGGGCCAGCGCGCCCCGTTCCTGCTCGAGCGCGCGGGACGTCGACACCGTCACCACCCCGGACTGGGACTCGAGGCTGTCCACCGCGTTCGTCACGAGGTTCTCGATGATGCGGCGCAGCGCGAGAGGATCGATCCTGGCCTCCGGCAGTGCGTCGGCCAGATGCAGCGAAAGCTCCGCCGCACCCATGGAAATCTGAGCCGTCGTTTCGCGCGTCACGGCGTTCACGTCGCAGTGCAGCGCCTCGGCCGGTGGCGACAGCTTCGCGTAATTGGCGGCCAGGGTCTCGAGGTAGGTCAGGCTCGAGCCCAGCGTCTGGCGCCGCTCCGCGAACACGCGCGCCAGGTCGGCCGGCTGGTCGCGCGCCACTTGCGCCAGGTGGCGCAGCACGTTGCGCAGCGGCGCGATGCCGTTCTTGATGTCGTGGTTCACCTGGCGGGCGAGCTCGCCCATGGCGGCGTGCCGCTCGGCGTCGCGCAATCGGGCGGCGCCGGTGCGCAACCGCTCGGTCATTTCCCCCAACAACCGCTCGAGGCTGCCGATCTCGTCCGTGCGGTCGCTCGCGAACGCGACGTCCAGCCGGTCCATGTCCAGCTCGGCGGTCTTCCCGGCCAGCTCGGCCAGTGGCAGGCTGACGCGCGAGGACAGCCAGCCGGCGAGCAGCAGCGCTACCAGGAGGCTCACGAGCATCGCCGCGCCGAACCACCGGTCCACCGTGCCCTCCAGCTCGCGCAGTCCCGCGAGCGGCGCGGCCACCACCAGCCGCGCCTCCACCAGGCGGACGCTGTCGGGTCGGGACTCGTCGACGAACGGCAGCGGCAGCTCGCTCACCGCGGAGTCTCCCGCGACCGCGCCACCGGCGCGCGATACGGCGGTGTCGCCCGGCAGCACCAGCCTCACGTGAGTCGCGCTGTCGCGCGCCAACCGGGCGAGAAACCCCGAGTCCACGGCGATGCCACCGACGATCGCGAAGCGCCGGTCGCCGATCGGGATCGAGTCCATCCGCGCCAGGGCGACGAACGGCCCCTCGGCCGTCCTGGCCAGGACGAGAGCGTTCCCGTTGGGCGCGGCGGCCAGCACCGCCGGCAAGCCACGCTCGACGCGATCGAACTCGTTGCGAAAATGCCCCGAGCTGACGATGCGTCCCGAGTCGTCCTGGATCTGGAGCATGTCGAGTCCGGCGAGGCGCATCGCCGTCCCGGCGTAGTCGAGCGCATAGGCGCGCTGCGCGGTGTCGCGCTGCACCATCGCCAGGCGGAGGCGATTGTCCGCCGCGGCCGCGCCGCGCAGCTGGGAGAGCCGGGCCGCCAGCGCGTTCCCCTGCCGCGCCAGGTCCTGGCCGATCGCGTCCACCAGCCCCGCGACTCGCGCCTGATACGTCGCCGCGAGTCGTTGCCGTACCGCGCGGCGTACGCCCAGCCCGAACACCACCAGCGGCACGAGGACCACCGGCGCAGTCGCGATGAGAATGCGCGTGCGAAAGGTCATCGAGTCACCGGAACGAAAGGATAGCATTCCTTCACACTCGCCGCTGGCCCCAGCCCAGGCGATGCGGCATCTTTGCCCCCTATGACAGAATTTCAGGAACGCTTGGAGCGCGGATTACAGGGCCGCTACGCGATCGAGCGGGAGCTGGGTCAGGGCGGTATGGCGTTGGTGTTCCTTGCCCGCGACCTGCGGCACGAGCGGAAGGTGGCGCTGAAAGTGCTGCGCCCCGAGATCTCGGCCGAGATCGGGGCCGAGCGGTTCCTGCGCGAGATCAAGATGGCGGCCGGACTCACCCACCCCCACATCCTGCCGGTGTACGACTCCGGCGAAGCCGACGGCCTGCTCTTCTACGTGATGCCGAACATGGAGGGTCGCTCGCTGCGCGAGCGGCTCGACCGGCAGCGGCAATTGCCGCTGGACGAGGCGCTCCGGATCACGCGGGAGGTCGCTGCGGCGCTGGATTATGCCCACCGCCACCAGGTGGTCCATCGGGACGTCAAACCGGAGAACATCCTGCTGCACGAAGGCGCCGCGATGGTGGCGGACTTCGGCATCGGCAAGGCGTTGAGCGGCAACGGATCGATCACGCAGACGGGGATGGCGCTGGGCACGCCGGCCTACATGAGCCCCGAGCAGGCGGGGGGCGAAAGCGACATCGACGGCCGCAGCGATCTCTACAGTCTCGGCTGCGTGCTGTACGAGATGCTCTCGGGCGAGCCGCCCTTCACCGGCCCGACGGCCCAGGCGGTGATCGCCAAACGATTCGTCGCTCCCATCCCGAAAGTGCGTGCGACGCGCGACGTGCCCGAGGTGGTGGACGACGCCATCACCCGGGCCCTGGCGCGCACGCCCGTGGACCGCTTCCCCACGGCGGCCGAGTTCGCCGAAGCCCTGCTCCCGGGACGGCGCACGCCCCCGGAGGCGGCGAAGGCCACGCCCCCCACCAAGGCGATCGCCGTCATTCCGCTCGCGAACATGAGCGCCGATCCCGAGAACGAGTACTTCAGCGACGGGATGACGGAAGAGATCATCAACGCACTCGCGAAGGTCCCGGGCATCCAGGTGGCGTCGCGCACCTCCTCGTTCGCTTTCAAGGGGAAGGAGGTGGACATCAGACAGATCGGCGACAAGCTCGGCGTGGGTTCGGTGCTCGACGGCAGCGTGCGAAAGGTGGGGAATCGCATCCGGATCACCGTGCAGCTCATCAACGTCGAGAACGGCTACCACATCTGGTCGGAGACCTACGACCGCCAGCTCGAGGACGTCTTCGCGATCCAGGACGAGATTTCACGAGCCATCGTCGAGGCGTTGAAACTGCGGCTCGGCGGCGACGCCGGCCCGCTCGTCGTGCCGACCAAGAACATCGAAGCGTACAACATCTACCTCAAGGCGCGCTTCTTCTTCAACAAGTTCACCGAGCCCGGGCTTCGCAAGGCCCTCGAATTCTACCAGCTCGCCCTGCTCCAGGACCCCTCCTTCGCGCGTGCCTACGCGGGCATCGCGGACGTCTGGTGCAACCTCGCCGACGACTGGGTGGCGCCGGACGACGCCTATCCGAGAGCGAAGGCGGCGGCCGAGCGGGCGCTGCAGCGGGAGCCCGAGCTGGCCGAGGCGATTACGTCGGTCGGCAAGGTCCTGTGCTGGCACGAGTGGGACTTCGCCGGTGCCGAGCGCCAGCTCGAGCGGGCCGTCCGGCTCAGTCCGAACTATGCCGAGGCCCATTACGTCCTCGGCACGGCATTGCCGCTGGTGGGGCGCCTGAGTGAGGCGATCGAAGAGATCCGCAGAGCACTGGTGCTCGATCCGCTATCGGCGCATTTCAGCTCCTGGCTCGCCCGCTTCATGCTCTACGCGGGCGATTACGAGGGCGCGATTGCGCAGGGGCACAAGACCCTGGAACTGGACGAGGGCTCGATCCGTGCGCCGCACTACATCGGCTCGGCGCACCTGGCCCAAGGCGACGCCGAGACCGCCCTGCAGTGGTACCGCCGCGCGCAGGGGCTGGAGAAGGCCGTCCGCTCCTACGACGCGATGATCGTGCGGGCCCTCGCCGCACTGGGCCGCCGGGACGAGGCGGAGGCGATCCTGGCCCGGCTGGATGAGGAATCGCGGCAGCAGTACGTGCGCAGCGAGATCCTGGCGATGGGCTACGCGGCCATGGGTGACCTGGACCACGCCTTCGCCTGCCTCGAGCGCGCCTTTCAGGCACGCTCGGCCGGCCTCATCTACCTCCACGTGGACCCGGGATACGCGCCGCTGCGCGGCGACCCGCGCTACGCGGACCTGGTGCGGCGCATCGGCTTGAAATAGGAGCCGGACCCCGTCATCGAACACGCAGCGTTCCGTCCCATTCCGCCGTGAACGCCGCCGCACCGCGCCGCCACACCGCGCGACGACGCGTGTCGATCAGTGGTGCGATTTGCGTGACGAGGGTGAGCCACGGAGCCCGCGCAACCAGCTCGTGAACCGCGCGACACGGCTCCAGCGCCAGCTGCGGGAATGGAATCACGAACTGCCACCCTCCCCCACCGATCTGACCCGCGGCGAGCGCGCCCGTCAGCTCGGCAGGTCCCAGCCCTGCGGCGCGCGCCGTCGTACCGGTCTGACTTCCCTCCAGCGCCACGAGGCGCTCGGCGATGCTGCGCGCCGTCGCGTCGTCGCGTGGGTAGGCGACGAGGACGCGCGTGCCCCCGGAGGGAGGCGGCGGCGCAGCCGCCGGCGGCGGGCCGATGCACGCGGGGAACGCCGTCCACCACGCCGGCACCGCTGAGGCACGCGCTTCGACGCGCACGGCATCGCGAGCCAGCCCCTCTTGCCACACCATCGTGACCGGCGGCGTCGCGGCGGGCGCGAGCAGCAGGTAGGTGCGATCCCAGGGAAGCGGTCGTGTCGCGAACTCGGGGCGGCTCGCGGCATAGGACAGCGCCGCCGCGTCATCTGTAACCACGAGGTCGATCCCGCGATCGAGCCAGTCGCGCGCATCCGCCGCACCGGGAGGGGAAAGCACGAGCGTCGGGCGTCCGGTCCCGGTGAACGGCCGGAGCATGATCCCGCCGGCGGCGGTATCCGCTGTGTACGGTCCGGTCCCGAGCGGCCAATTTCGTCCTGGCATCGCACGCGTTACCGCGAGCGCGGGATCGGCCAGCCAGAGGGGCGGCGCGGGCGCGGGCTGCCTGAGCCGCAGCACGAGCGTGCGATCGTCGGGAGCGGCGACTGTGGCGCCCTCGAGTTGCGTCGTGTCGCCGCTCATCCAGGAGGCGATCACATCGCGCGCCGTCACGGCCTGGCCGTCCTGGAAGCGGGCGCCCGCGCGGAGCGTGAACGTCCACTGTGCGCCGGCGTCCGAGGCCGACCACGACTCCGCGAGCTCGGGGTGCGGGGCCCCGGTGCAATCGAGCCGCACCAGCGTCTCGTACAGCTGGCGGAAGACCATCCGCTCGGCATCGGTCGTGGGCATGGGAGCATGCGCCGGATCGACCGCTCCCGGGAGCGCCAAGGTCAGGGTGTCGGGAACCCGCGCCGAGTCATCGGCCAAGGCGCATTCGTCGCGCACAGCGACGGGCAGCAGGGGCGGAACGGGCGCAGCCGACCGGCCGCACGATGCGACGCCGGCGGCGAGCCCCAGGATGGTTCCCCAGCGCGGCGGTAAGGCGAGCGTGCGGCGTCCGGAAGCGGTCACGCGGAAGGATAGCATCCCATCATGCGGGTCTCATCCCCCCTTGTGGCTCGCGCGGCCAAGTTCCCCACGGAATCCACAGGAGTCTGGCGATGGCCACCATAGCACCGAGTCACGAGCTGCGGCATGAGACGAAGAACGATCTGTCCGAGCTCGTTCGCTCGGAGGTCGTCCCGATGTTGAACCAGGGGCTCGCGAACGCGATCGACCTCCAGCTTCAGGCGAAACAAGCCCATTGGAACGTGAAGGGGCCGGGTTTCATCGCGCTCCACGAGCTGTTCGACCGAGTGGTCGAGCACGCGGCGAACGCCGCGGATCTGCTGGCGGAGCGAGTCGTGCAGCTGGGGGGCACGGCAGAGGGCACCATTCGCATCGCGGCGCGGCACTCGGAGCTGGACGAGTACCCGCACGCGATCGTGAACGGGAGCGATCACGTCGCCGCCCTGGCCGGCGCCCTCGCCGCATTCGGCGCGCGGATCCGCCACGCGATCGACGCAGCGGCCGAGCACGCCGACGCCGCCAGCGCGGACCTGTTGACCGAGATCGTCCGGGGCAACGACAAGCTGTTGTGGTTCGTCGAGGCCCACGGCCAGGGGACCGCCTAGGGCCGGTCGTTCCAGTTCGCGAGCGCGTTCCACACGAGCGGAAACTCGTGGTGGTTGAGGAAGCGGTGTAACGGGTCGAACGAGAACGCGATGACCCGCCCGCTGCGCACCGGGACGTCGAAGATCGCGCCCTCCCCCACGATCTCCCGCTCGTTGCGCACCATCCCCGAGACCACGTACGCCTCGTCGTGGGCGGGAGCAGCCTTGGCGCTGTCGGCCTTCGCGCGCGGCGCGGGGGGCGCCGTGTCGGGGATGCCGAGCATCGGTCCTTCGTCGTGCTCGACCTTCTTCGTGGCGCCGTACTGCAGCACGACGAACGCGCTGTCCCGGTCGGCCACCTCGAACAGCGGCCCATTGCCGCGGAACAGCGTGGTGACATCGGGATAGCCGTAGAGAATCGGCGAGCGCCGCTGCAGCACGCGGGCACGCACGATGGAGCCGGGGTGGAACAGCGTGGGCGTGCGGTGCGGCGACAGGGCGCGGGCAATCCCGGTCTCGGCGACGAGCGTGGTGGCCGCGCCG
>DATGDE010000053.1:0-3597 GCA_035311125.1 Gemmatimonadales bacterium | reverse complement strand
TAATCGGCCGTGATGAGCGCGCCCGATCCGGGCGCCGCCTCGACCACGACAGTGACCCCCGCCAACCCGGCGATGATGCGGTTGCGGCGGGGGAACGTGCTGACGCGCGGCCGCTCGCCGGGCGGCAGCTCGGTCACCAGACATCCCTGCGTCGCCACGCGCTGGTACAACTCGCGATTCGCCGCCGGATACACCACGCCGAACCCGTTCCCCAGCACTCCCACCGTCGCCCCACCGACATCGAGCGCCGCCTGGTGGGCGACCGCGTCGAGGCCCCGCGCCATGCCGCTCACCACCACCGCCCCGGCGCGCGCCACTCCGGATGCGAGCAGGCGCGCTGCTTCGGCGCCATAGGCCGTGTGATTGCGGCTGCCGACAAGCGCCGCGGCGGGACGCGCCAGCAGCGCGACGTCGCCCCAGGCGTACAGCACCGCGGGCGGTTCGCTGATCTCCGCCAGCAGCGGGGGGTAGGCCGACTCCCCCGGAAGGATGGTCGACGCGCCGATCCGGTCCAGCGCCTCCAGGATTTCTTCGCCCGCGCGCCGGCGCGCACCGCGCACGGCCACCGCCGCCGCGGGTCCGAAGCCGGGAAGCGCTGCCAGCGCGCCCGCCGGCGCGAGCAGCGCACCACCGGCGCTGCCGAACGCCGCCAGCAGCGTCCGCAGCCGCACGGCGCCGATCCCGGGAACCTGGGTGAGCGCCAGGTAGGCTGCTAGCTCGTCGTCGCGGCGGCCGGAGTCGGGACCCGCAGGCGCTGCCACAGCGTCTCGAGGAGTTGAGGGATGCCGGCGCCCGTTACGGCCGAGACGACGACCACCGGCGCGCCGTCCACCGTCCGCAGCGCGGGCGGCGGCCCACCGGGCGGCAGCAGGTCCGCCTTCGTGATCACGGCCACGTGGGGCTTCGCGGCGAGCTCGGCGCCGTACAACGCCGCCTCGCGCCGCAGCAGCTCGTAGGTCGCCTGCGGATCGGGACTGTCGGCGGGGATGAGTACGGCGACGAGACGCGTGCGCTCCACGTGTTGCAGGAACCGCAGCCCGAGACCCTTGCCTGCATGCGCCCCCTCGATGATCCCGGGGATGTCGGCCACGACGAAGCTGCGTTGGTCGGAGAGACCGACGACGCCCAGATGCGGCTCGAGCGTCGTGAACGGATAGTCGGCGATCTTGGGCCGCGCCGCCGACACGACCGAGAGCAAGGTGCTCTTCCCGGCGTTCGGCTCCCCCAGGAGCCCCACGTCCGCGATGAGCTTCAGCACCAGCTCGAGCCGCTTCTCTTCCCCGAACTCCCCGGGCTCCCATTCACGCGGCGCCTGGTGCGTCGGGGTCGCGAACCGTGCATTGCCGCGCCCCCCACGACCGCCCCGCGCCACGAGCACCGTATCGCCGGCGCCCACCACCTCACCCAGCAGCACGCCCGAGTCGGCGTCATGGATCTCGGTTCCGGGAGGCACGGGCAGCACGAGATCCACGCCCGACTTCCCGGTCATCTGCTTGCCCTTGCCGTGGATGCCGCGTTCCGCCTTCCAGTGCGTGTGGTAGCGATAGTCGAGCAGCGTGGCCAGGTTCGCGTCGGCGCGCACGAAGACGCTTCCGCCCGATCCACCATCGCCGCCGTCGGGACCGCCCTTGGGCACGAATTTCTCGCGACGGAAGGAGCAGGCGCCGGCGCCGCCGGGGCCGGCCGTCACCTGGACGATCGCGCGGTCAATGAACATTGCTGTCAGCCATCAGCGATCAGCCGTCGGCTTTCTTCTTAGGAGAGTCCAGGCCACGCTCGCGTACATCCGCCCACACCTCCCACACTTTCAACGCCCGCGGCGCACCGAGATCCTGCTCGGCGAGGACGAGCACCGCGTCCACGTCTTCCCGCGACCAGCCGAGATTCAACGCGCCGCGCAAATGGGCGTGCAGCTGCCGGGGCGCCGAGAGCATCGCGATCGACGCCAGCGTGCAGAGCTCGCGCCGCGCCGGGTCGAGACCCGGCCGGCCCAGGATCTTGCCGTAGGCGTCCACGATCACCAGCGACTCCACCGCCGGATGCAGCTCCCGCAAGTTCAGCAGCAGTTTGTGGTAGGTCCGCCCGTACACCTCGGCGCACCGTTGCTCCCCACGCTTGGCCCAGCGGCCGTGCTCGCCATGCAACAACGACTCGCCGCCGTCGGTCTCCGGCCCCGCCAGCTCGCGCCAGAGCGCGAAGGCCGCGAGGGCGAGCGGATATCCGACGTTGAGAAAGCTCTGCAGCAGCAGCTCCTCCATCCACAATACCGGGACCCCCGCCCCGCGCGCCGCCCGCATCCGGTCGCGGGTCGCGCGCTCGTCGCCGCGGCTGACGGCCAGCGCCACGCGCACGAGCGCGATGGTCCGCGGGTCGAGCGACGGGGCTACGCTAGCGGGCGGGGAGGGTTTTTCCGTCATCGTTCTAACGCTCCAGGGAGCCGAAAACGCGCATCTCGCCCACCGGCTCCCCCCGCGTATTGAGCACCGCACGGGCCGTGACCGATTCGGGCTGCGGACGCAGGCTCAGCTCCTCGAGGGTGCGAGCCATCGCCAGCACGGCCGCCGCCCCGTGGCCGTCTTCCACTTTCACCGCCACGCCCAGCCCTTCGCGCACCAGCAGCGCGCAGTAGACGCCTTCGGCTCCCACCTTCGTGATCACCCGTCCGGGGAACGCAGTCATCATCTCGGTGCACGGGCGGCGCTCCCCGGCGATCAGCTCGGGATGGTGGAGCATCGCCGCAACGACTCGCGATGAGTCTCCCGTCCCCAGCTTCGCATACGCGAGCGCCATGTGCTTCAAGGGAAGGGCGTAGCAGACCACGCCACACCCGTCCACCGCCGTGCCGATCCGGTCGGCGGATAGGCCCGTCCAACGGCTCACTTCCTCGAGGCAGCGCTGCTGCACCGGGTGAGCGAGGCGGTGATAGTCCGCCGTCGGCCAGCCGTGATGGCGTGCCAACGCCAGCATCCCGGTGTGCTTCCCCGAGCAGTTCGAGTACACCGGGGTGAGGCGCACCCCGCGTGCCTGGTAGTCCCGGGCGATGTGCTCGGACAGGGGGGTGTGCGGTCCGCAACGCAGGTCGTCCTCGCGACAGCCGATCTTCTCGAGCAGCGCCCGCACCATCTCCACCTGCCCCGGCTCGCTCGAATGCGAGGCGCAGCACAGCGCGAGCTCGGCGTCGCCGAGATCGAACCGGTCGGCGGCGCCGTCGGCGACGATCGGCATGGCCTGAAACGGTTTGGCGGCGGAGCGCCAGAAGGTCACGAGCCCGGGGTCGCCCGCGCGCGCCACCAGGGCGCCGTCCGCGTCGACCACGGCGACGTGAACGCGATGCACCGTCTCGGTCAGATCGCCGCGGCGCAGCTCGACCCGCATGCTCGGTCCTTGGATGAAGACAGCGCCAATGATAACAGGTAGATTGGCGCGTGGACCTGACGCGCGAACGCCTCGAGTCGCTGCTCGCGAAGATGCACGCCCGGCGCATCGTGGTGCTGGGCGACGCCATGCTGGACGTCTATCTGGCGGGCGAGGTGGACCGGATCTCGCCCGAGGCGCCGGTTCCGGTCGTCACCGTGCGCCAGCGCCGCGTGGCGCTCG
>DATGDE010000052.1:0-20084 GCA_035311125.1 Gemmatimonadales bacterium | reverse complement strand
TGGAAAGTCGACGCCGGGGCCGAATTCGCCGTGACGCAGCCGGTGTTCGACCCGCTCCAGCTCGAGACGTTTCTCGAGCGCGTCGCGTCCTACCGGATCCCGATCGTCGCCGGGATCTGGCCGCTCGTCTCGCTGCGCAATGCCGAGTTCCTCGCGAACGAGGTCCCCGGGGTATCGGTGCCGGAGGCGGTGCTGGCACGGATGCGCGCGGCGCAGGAAAGAGGAAAGGACGCGGCGCTGGCCGAAGGGGTAGCCATCGCGCGGGAGATGTTCGAGCGCGTGCGGGGGATGGTGCAGGGTGTCCAGGTCAGCGCGCCGTTCGGGAAGGTGGAGGTGGCGCTCGAGGTGCTGGGGTGACGTTCGCGGCTTGACCTCGCGCTGTCGCGGCGCACCTTAGAGTTCGTCCCTCGTGAAGGAGCCTCCGTGCGCCGCCTTCTGTCAGTCTTCGCTGGAATCACCATCGTGGCCGTCCCCGCCTCGGCCCAGTTCTTCGGTCAGCCCTCGGGCTTCACCGTCGAAAACCCCGTACTGCGCCGCCTCTGGGCCCTCGGCATGGACAGCTCCCGGGCGAGCACGCTCGCGCAGGTGCTGTTCGACTCGCTGGGACCGCGGCTCACCGCCTCGCCCGCGATGGATGCCGCGCAGGACTGGCTCGTCAAGACCTATCAGGGCTGGGGGATTGACGCGAAGAAGGAGCAGTACGGCACCTGGCGCGGCTGGCGGCGCGGCGTCACGCATCTCGATCTCGTCGCTCCGCGCGTGCGCTCGCTCGAGGCGATGATGCTCGCGTGGAGCCCCGGGACGCCGAAGGGCAAGCCCGTGCGCGGCGCGGTGATCGTGTTCCCCGACGTGGCCGACAGCGGCGCGTTCGCGGCGTGGCTGCCGCAGGCCCGGGGCAAGTTCGTGCTGGCATCGTTCGCCCAGCCGACCTGCCGCCCGGACACGAGCTGGGAGAAATGGGGCACGGCGGCGACCGCCGATTCCATGAAAGCGCGCCGGACCGCGGCCCTCCAGGCTTGGAACCAGCGCTACCAGCACGCCGGCTTCGCCACGACGCGCCAGGCGCTCCAGGGGATGCAACGGCGCCTCGATGCCGCAGGCGTCGCGGGCATCCTCACCAACACCTGGTCGCAGGGATGGGGCGTGGACAAGATCTTCGACGCCACGACGCAGCGCGCCCCGGTGGTGGACGTCTCGTGCGAAGACTACGGACTGCTCTATCGCCTCGCCGAGCGCGGCCAGGGTCCGGTCGTGGAGCTCGAGGCGCAGGCGGAGGCGCGCGGCGAGGTGCCGGTGTTCAACGTCGTCGCCCGCATTCCCGGCACCGAGCTGCCCAACGAGTACGTGATGCTCTCGGCGCATTTCGATTCGTGGGACGGGGGCTCGGGTGCGACCGACAACGGTACCGGCACGATCACGATGCTCGAAGCGATGCGCATCCTGCAGCTCGCCTACCCGCACCCGCGCCGCACCATCCTCGTGGGTCACTGGAGCAGCGAGGAGCAGGGCCTGAACGGCTCGAGCGCCTTCGTGCAGGACCACCAGCCGATCGCCGACAGCCTGCAGGCGCTGTTCAACCAGGACAACGGCACGGGCCGGATCGAGAGCATGAGCGCGAGCGGATTCACGCTGGCCGCGGGGAATCTGGCGCGCTATCTGGCGCAGATTCCGGCGGACCTGACGCGCAGCATCAAGTTCGGCTTTCCGGGCTCCCCCGGCGGCGGCGGCACCGATCACGCCTCCTTCGTCACCTGCGGCGCGCCAGGCTTCGGCCTGGGCTCCGGGGACTGGGACTACTTCCGCTACACCTGGCACACCAACCGCGACACGTACGACAAGATTTCCTGGGACGACATCCGGAACAACGTGACTCTGGTGGCCATGCTCGCCTACCTCGCCTCCGAAGACCCGGAGCGGATGCCGCGCGCGCGTCGCGACGTGTTCCAGCCGGCCCCGAACGGACAGCCGGGCAGCTGGCCCGCCTGCCGCACGCCGCTGCGCACCACCCCTCAGCCGTGAGCTCGACCATGACGACCAAGCCTTCCGTCAAACACGCCGACCAGGTCCCGGCACAGCCGGTCACCGCCGGCACGGACACGACCCGCCAGATGCTGATCGGGCCCGACGAAGGACCGCATTTCGCGCTGCGCCGCTTCATCATGCAGCCGGGCGGGGGGATGCCGCAGCACACCAACACGGTCGAGCACGAGCAGTACGTGCTGCGCGGCCGCGCCCGCGTGGGTATCGGCGACCAGGTGCACGACGTGCGCGCCGGCGACGTCGTCTACATCCCCGCCGGTACCCCGCACTGGTACGAGGCCCAGCCGGGCGAGCCGTTCGAATTCCTGTGCGCCGTCCCCAACCTGCCGGACAAGACCGAGATCCTGGGAGACCGCCCGCGTGCCTGAATCGGCCGCCGCCGTGCAGGACTTCTATCCCGACGACTTCGCGCACTGCTACGGGTGCGGCCGTCTCAACGCGCACGGCCTGCACCTCAAGACCCGGTGGGACGGCGACGAAACCGTCGCCCGCTACGCGCCCCGCCCCGATCAGACGGCCCTGCCGGGGTTCGTGTACGGCGGCCTGATTGCCTCGCTCATCGACTGCCACGCGATGGGCACGGCCGCCGCCGCGACCCTCCGCGCGGACGGCCGCGCCGTCGGCGAGGCCCCCTCTCCCCGTTTCGTGACCGCGGCGCTGCGCGTCGATTATCTGAAGCCCACGCCGCTCGGCCCCGAGCTCGAGATCCGGGCCCGCGTGCGCGAGCGCACACCACGCAAGGTCGTCGTCGAGTCCACGGTCTCGGCCGGCGGCGTCATCACGGCGCGGGGAGAAGCCGTGGCCGTGCCGCTGCCGCCGTCGATGGCCGCACGCGATCACGGAGGGACGTCATGACCGCGCCACGGAAATCGACGGGCATCCGTTCCCGCCGGTCGGGTCGCAAGCCGCGCGACGACGAGATCGACGCCTATGGGCTGACGCATCGGGGCAAGGTCCGCCGCGGCAACCAGGACCACTTCCTGATCGCCTCGCTGCACAAGCGGATGGAAGTCCACGTGACGAGCCTGCCCCAACCCGGCCAGCTCGTCGGGGTGGAGCGGCTGGCGTTCCTCGCGATGGTCGCCGACGGCGTCGGCGGCGGACCGGGAGGAGAGGAAGCGAGCCGGCTCGCGGCCGAGGCGATCACCCGGTACGTCACCCAGAGTCTCGAGTGCTACTACACGGCGGACCCCACCGACGAGGCGACCTTTGCGCAGACTCTGGAGGAGGCGGCGCTGCGGTGTCACATGGACATCACGCGGCACGGCATGGGCGATCCCGAGCGGGCCGGGATGGCGACCACGCTCACCCTCTGGCTCGGAGTCTGGCCGCGGGCCTACCTCCTGCAAGTCGGGGACAGCCGCTGCTACATCCTGCGGGATGGAGCACTGCAACAGATCTCGCGGGACCAGACGATGGCGCAGGAACTCGTGGATCAGGGTGTCATCACCCGGACCGATCTCCTCAACACGCGCTGGGCGGGCGTGCTCGCCAGCGCGATCGGCGGTCCGCAAGCGGCTCCGGTCGTCACCCAGCTCGATCAGGATTGGGGTGATGTGGGGTTGTTGTGCTCGGACGGCCTCACCCGGCACGTCGGCGACGACCGCATCCGCGAACGCCTGTCAGCGATGACGTCCGCCAAGGATGCCTGCGAAGGCCTGCTGCAGGACGCCCTCGACGCGGGCGGCCACGACAACATCACGATCCTGGTCGGCCGGTCGGTCCGGAAGGACTAGAAACCCAGCCAGTAGTTCATTTTCAGCAGAAAGATGTTCTGGGCCGGCCCCCGGAACAGCGCCTGCGCGTCCGGCCCAAAACTGATCGTCCCACGGCTGAGCTCGGACTCGCTGCTGCGGGTCCACACCAGGAACAGCGTCGAGCCGGGCCGGTACTCCCAACGCAGCACCGCGTTGCCGCGCAGCGCCCGAAACACGAAGCTCGGGTCGTCGAACGAGAACACCTGGGCGGGGCCGCCCCCGTCGGGGTCGATCGCGATCGAATCGGGCAGTCCCGCCCTCGGGACGACCGTGACGGTCCCCGCGTCCACCCCGTACACCGTCTTCGCCAGGCTGCGGGGCGCGGCGAACTCCTTGTAGCGCGAGTAGCGCCCGCTCGCGATCAGGGGCTGCACGAACAGCTCGAACGTGAGATTGGGCGTGAAGGTGACGTTGAAGCGGGTGTCCATCGACACCGTGTTCTGCTTCAGGTCGGCGAAGACGTAGCGCGTGCCGGCGAACGCGGTGGCGGTCGGGTCCGCCACGGCCTTCACGTATTGGTAGCTGATCTCGCCGTGGTCGAATCCCGGTCCCAGGGAAAGCGTGACGTTCGAAGCCGGGCGCAGCTGGAGCGTGAGACTCGCCGACCAGCTGGGCTTGCCGTCGCTCGAGCGGTTGTAGGCGCCCGATCCGTTGACGACGATCGATTTCCGCTGGTCGGTAGAAAGGTTGGTCTCCCAGTAGTTCTGACCCGGTCGCCGCAGCACGGGGCCGCCCCGGGCCAGACGGTCGTCGAACACGCTCGGCCGGGTGATCCAGAATCCGCTCACGTTCCAGTAATTGCGCAGCACGATCTGCCCCCACAGCTGCCCCTGCCGATCGGTGAGGTCCCCGTCGAAGTTGTACTGCTGCTGGCCGCCCACGATGAGGAACAGCTGGCGGTACCAGGTGGTCGGCTGGGTCCACATGCGGTGGACGTTCCCGCTCATCCACCAGTAGTCGGCCCGCGACAGAAAGGCGATGTCGTTGTTCTCGAACCCGGGCGTCCGCAGATTGGTCGACACCTCCCACAGCAGGTTGCCCTGGTCGCGGGCGAACCGCGCGTACGCGCCCAGCCCCCGCAGGGACGTGAGCGACGGATCGTAACGGTCGCTCAGCAGCCCGTTCGACCCATTGCCGCGGTCGGGACGCTGGAAGTAGCGCGCGCTCGACCGCTGCAGCGTCAGGATCGCGGCCGAATCGCCGGAGACGTTGGTCCCGGCCACCTGCGCCATGAGGTGGAAGTCGCGGTTGCGGAACCACATGTCGGTGGAGAGCCCGAACGACTCCGAGTGGCGGGGCAGCCAGTCGGCGAGCAGCGGGTTGTCGAGATTGCGCGCGACCGACGTGGCCATGGCGCGGATCACCGTAGCACCACCGCGCAGGTCCTTCGCGATCCGGCCGACGAAGTAGTTGGTGAACGGCTCCACCGTGGCGCTGGTCCGCGTGCCGTCGAGCCGCTGGATCGTCGCCTGGGCGCGAGCCGTCACGGCATCGAGCGCCCCGACCGACCAGCCCGACGACGTCCGGCCGGTGAGCTTGGCGGCACCGAGAATCTTGGAGTTGTCCGGCGTCTTGGCGTGGTACACCGAGTCGTACGCGTCCGCCGGAATCTCCGGCGAGCGGCCGATGCGGCGCGTGTAGAACATCGAGAGGTTCGACACGTTCGAGCAGAAGAAGCAGTTCAGGCCCCCGAAACCGAAATAGCATGAGCCCTCGACGAAGAACGGCCGCTTTTCGTCGAAGAAGGTCTCGAACGCGCTGAGGTTCACGACCGCCGGATCGACCTCCACTTGCCCGAAGTCCGGATTCACCGTCGCGCTCAGCGTCAGGTTGGAGGTCAGCAGTACCCGCGCGTCCGCCCCGACCCGTCCGTCCATCGCGTGGGCCCGCTGGAACGGATCGGTGGGATCGCTCACCGGCACGTTGGACGAGCGTCCGACGACGTACGGCAGCACCTCGGCCTTGCCCGGCGCCCGATGAATCACCAGTCCGGTCAGATGTCCGAAGCGCGGCGGGCCGCCGCTCTCGTTGAGATGCCAGAAGGCCCACTGCGACAGCTCGTTCAAGCGGTTGTCCTGCCGCCAGATCTGGAGACCCCAGGTCTGCTCGGCCTGGGTCGTCGGATAGCGCAGCTGCGAAAACGGAATCCGCATTTCGGCGGTCCACCCCAGCGAGTCGACGGCAGTCTTCACTTCCCAGACCGGATCCCACGAATCATCCGAGCCGCCGCCGAGGCCGTTGGCGTCCGATCGCACTCCCGAGGGATTCACCGTGAAGAACAACCGGCCGATGTGATCGTGATAGGTGTCGAAGATGACTTCGAGGTAATCCGCATCGGCCTCGGCGTCGCGCCGCACCAGACGAGTCCGGACTCCCCGGGCACCGGAATCCTCGTACATCCGGGCGCCCACGTAGATCGCGGCGTCGTCATAGGCGAAGCGAACCTCGGTCCGCTGCGTCGCCGGCCGGCCTTCGTTCGGTTGGCTCTGCGTGAATCCCGTGGCGGCGGGGGCCGTGTGCCAGACGGGTTCGTCCAGCTTCCCGTCCAGGTGGATCGCCTCCTGCAGCGCGACGGCCCGCGCTTCCGGCGGCGGCGTGGGGTGGATGTTCTGCGCGGCCAGCGGCGCGGCTGCGATCAGCGCCGCGAGGTGGACGATGGTTCTCGACATGGCACGACCCCGGCGTCGGGACTACCGAGTATGACGCCGGGGCCCACCGGAAGGTTGCTGTCCGTGCCCGGCTAGTGTCCGGGAACTGTGAGTCTCGTCCTGAGCCACGCCGCCAGATCGTCGAGCACCTGCGCTGGCAGCTTCGCGTCCTTGAGGGTCGGGTACTCGCTCGGCGAGCCGTCGCCGTCGGTGTGCAGGAAGAGATGGTTCAGCCCCGGATACACCTTTTCGGTGACGTCGCGGTTGCCGGCGGCCCGCAGCGCGGCCGCCAGAGTATCGGCCTGCCCCGCCGACACCTGTCGGTCCAGCGCCCCCTGAAGGATCAGCGCCGGAGCGCGCACGCGGCGGGCAGTGGCGAGCGGGTCGTAGTCCGCGAACCAGCGCATCCAGGCGCTGGACTGCAGCAGGCGGTCCAACGCCTGTGGGACGCGCGCCAGCTGCGCGGCCCGCGCCGAGTCCGACAGTCCGGGGGCCGTCTCGATCGGACGGCGCAGCTGGTCGAGCAGGATCGCCCGGCCGGTCTTCGACGGTCCGGCGAGCAACACGATGCCGGCGATCGCGGCGTCCTGCGCCGCGACCAGCGGGGCAATCATGCCGCCCTCGCTGTGGCCGAGCAGCGCGATCTTGCCTGCCGCGATGCCGGGACGGCGCCGCAGCCACGCCACTTCCTGGCGCACGTCGTCGGCATAGTCCGCCGTCGTCCCCTCCCCTCCGCCCGATCCGCCGATGCCGCGGTCGTCCAGCCGCAGCACGCCGATTCCCTCGCGTGCCAGCCGCTCGGCGATCTCACGAAACGGGTGATAGTCGGGCAGCAACGGCCAGAGATCCTCGTCGCGCGTCTGCCGCCCCGAGCCGGTGATCGTCACGACGACCGGCACCGGACCTCGAGCGGAGACGGGCAGGGTGAGCGTACCGGCGAGCGAGAACGAATCCCCCGCGACCGGGTGGATCGGGATCACCACCTCCGTGGCCGTATACGGGGCGCCGGCCGGCGCGCGGTAGTCCGGCGTGGGACGCCGCAGGCCGGCGAGCGGAGGCAGCGAGTCACGCCCATCCCACAGATCGGCCCGCAACCGCTGCACCGGGATCTCGATCGTCCCCGGTCGACCGGCGGTGAGCACCGTGCGGGCCTCGATGTCGGCCAGCGTCACCACCGTGGTGTCTCCGCGATGCGCGATGGAAACGGAGATCGTGGAATCGAGTCCCATCGGCAGCATGCGCACCACCGTGTCGCGGCTGAAGCGCCGCGCCAGCAGCGCGATCACGGCGATCGATTGAGCCGGGATGACCCCCGCGACGCGACCCGGCACCACCGCTCCGCCGCTCTGGCCGATGCGTTGCATCGTGCGGACGGTGCGCAGCGTATCACCGTCCGCCGTGACGGTGTAGGAGCCGCGCAGGCTGTCGCCCGCCGCATTGTAGATCTGTGCCTCGAAGCGTCGAAACGTGCCGGCGGAGTCGAACTCGGTGCGGCTGTCGAGCTTCAGGCCGAGCAGCGGGACGACGACCGACATCTCCGCGAGCCCCGGCGAGCGGCGGAATTGCTCGCGTCCGACTTCGGCTCCGGCCTGGAACATCCGGTACAGCCCGGCGAACCCCGGCGCCTGCTGGGCGTCCAGCGTCGCCACGGAGCCGGCCAGCGCGATGAGCGCGACGACGAATCCTCTACGTCTTGCGATGTGGTTCATCTGGCGTCCTCTCTCCTCTCAGTCGTCCCGCGTCCACGGCGGCACGGCGCAGCAGAAATTCGATCTGTCCGTTGAGACTGCGCAGCTCGTCGCCCGCCCAGCGCTGCAGCGTGTCGTACAGCCCCGCATCGATCCGGAGCAGGAACGGGCGACGCTCCGCCACGTGTCCGTTCCTACTGGTACAGGGTACCGGTGTTCACGACCGGCTGTGTCGCCTGCTCGGAACACAGGACCACCAGGAGGTTGCTGACCATCGCGGCCTTGCGCTCTTCATCGAGACGCACGATCTGCTTCTGCGACAGCTGCTGCAGGGCCTGCTCCACCATCCCCACGGCGCCGTCCACGATCTTCTGGCGCGCGGCGATGATCGCGCTCGCCTGCTGGCGTCGCAACATCGCCGAAGCGATCTCGGGAGCATAGGCGAGATGGCTGATGCGCGCCTCGAGCACACGCACGCCGGCCTTGGCGAGTCGCTCCTGGATCTCCCCCTTGAGCTTTTCGGCGATATCGGCGGTATGGCTCGCGAGCGCCACCTGCCCCTCTTCGTGCGCATCGTAGGGATACTGGTTCGCCAGCCCGCGCAGCGCCGCTTCGCTCTGCACGTGCACGTAGTTGTCGTAGTCGTCCACCTCGAACACGGCTTCCGCCGTGTCCACGACCTGCCACACCACGACCGCGGCGATCTCGATCGGATTGGAGTTGTGATCGTTGACCTTGAGCTTCCCCGTCTCGAAGTTGCGCACCCGCAGCGAGACGCGCCGCTTGGTGAAGAGCGGATTCGCCCACCACAATCCGGCGTCCTTGGCGCTGCCCACGTAGCGGCCGAAGAGCTGCAGCACCTGGGCGTAGTTCGGTTGCACCACGAAGAACCCGAACCACAGGACCGTCACGAGTACGAGGGCCAGCGTCCACCACCCAATGAGCCAGGCGGAGACCGCGAGCGCCGCGTCCACGAGCCGCCAAACGGTGAGACCCGACAGCACGAGCAGCACGAGAATCATGACGCCGCCGGGCAGGGTGCCAACTCTCGACTCGCGGACCACGGTGATACCCTCGTTGGTTGGTTGCTACCAATATGATATCATCGAGATATCGCACGCGCAACTGTCGGCTAACCCCTTGCAAGTCAACGAGAACGCCGGCAGGTTCGAGCACCATGATCAACTCTCTGCTGACCGCCGAGCTCGATCCCCGCGCGGGCGGGGCGTGGCACGGCCCGACCACAAAGGGCGCGCTGCGCGGCGTGACGGCGGCCCAGGCGCGCTGGCGGCCTGCGCCGCGGCGACACAGCATCTGGGAGTTGGTGCTGCACATCGCCTACTGGAACTACGCCGTGCGCCGCCACCTGGAGCCGGACGGGCCCCCGTTTCCCCGCTCGCCCGCCAACTGGCCCGCGGTCCCTCCGCGTCCGGATGAGCGGGCCTGGGCGAAGGACCGCGCGCTGCTCGCCACCGAGCACGCCGCGCTCATCAGGGCGGTCAAGCGGTTCCCATCCGGTCGCTGGAATCGAATCCCTCCCGCCGGGAAGCGCTGGACGCTCGGTGAGATGATCGTGGGGATCGTGGCGCACGACTGCTACCACGCTGGACAGATCTCGCTGCTGAAGCGCCTGTGGCGCGGCCGCCGATGACACCCGAGGAATTTCGCCGTCAGGGCCACAAGGTCGTAGACTGGATCGCCGACTATCAGACGCGCGTCGGCTCCTTGCCGGTGCTCGCCCGCGTCGCGCCGGGAGAGGTCCGGAGCCGGCTCCCCGGCCGCCCGCCCGACGCTCCCGAGCCGTTCGCCGCGGTGATGCGCGACCTGGACGACGTGATCCTTCCCGGCATCACGCATTGGCAACACCCCTCGTTCTTCGCGTACTTCCCTTCCAACCGATCGCTGGCGAGCGCGCTGGGCGATTTCCTCTCGACCGGGCTCGGCGTGATCGGCCTCAACTGGCAGGCGTCCCCCGCCCTGACGGAGCTGGAGCTGCTTACGGCCGACTGGGTGCGGCAGATGGTGGGTCTCTCCGAGGCGTGGAGCGGCGCGATCCACGACACCGCCTCGACGGCTACCCTCGTCGCCCTACTGTGCGCGCGCGAGCGCGCCAGCGGCTTCAGCCTGCACGCCGGCGGCCTGCAGGCCGTGTCGCACCCGCTCGTCGTGTACACGACGGCCCAGAGCAACAGTTCGGTCGAGAAGGCCGCGCTGCTCGCGGGATTCGGGCGCGATCATTTTCGCACGATCCCGGTGGACGATGCGTTCGCGCTGCGCCCCGAGGCGTTGCGGGCCGCGCTCGCCGCCGACCGGGCACAGGGTCTCGTCCCCTGCGCGATCGTCGCCACCATCGGCACGACGGGGGCCACGGCATGCGATCCGCTCGAGCCGATCGCGGCGCTGGCGCGCGAGTACGGCTGCTGGCTGCACGTGGACGCGGCCATGGCGGGCTCGGCCATGATCCTGCCCGAGTGCCGTCGACTGTGGAGCGGGATCGAAGCGGCCGACTCGATCGTCATCAACGCCCACAAGTGGCTCGGCGCGGCGTTCGACTGCTCGCTCTATTACGTTCGCGACGTCGAGCACCTGGTGCGCGTGATGTCCACGAATCCGAGCTACCTGCGCACCCCGGCCGACGCGCAGACCGTCAGCCTGCGCGACTGGAACATCCCGCTGGGACGACGCTTTCGCGCCCTGAAGTTGTGGACCTTGATCCGGACCGAGGGGGTGGCGGGATTGCAGGCCCGGTTACGCCGCGATCTCGCAAATGCGCAGTGGCTCGCCGCCCAGGTGGATGCGACGCCGCCGTGGGAGCGGGTGGCACCCGTGCCGCTGCAGACGGTCTGCGTGCGCCACCATCCACCGGACCTCGAGGGCGAGGCGCTCGACCGCCACACGCTGGCGTGGATGGGACGGGTGAACGAGTCCGGGGCCGCGTTCCTGCACGCCGCCGTGCTGGCGGGTCGCTGGACCGTGCGTGTATCCATCGGCGTCGAAACGACGGAGCGCGCGCACGTCGCAGCCCTGTGGCGGCGCATGCAGGAGGCGGCCGCCGGCGCATGACGATTACCTCGTTCAGCGGAGACTGCGATGTTCCTGGCCTGAACGCACGACCGGGTCGCGCCGATGGAGCAGCCGACGCGACCCGGGGCGGTGTGCGACAGGTGCCGGCCGCTAGGGGCGCCGGGCGCCGCCCATCATGTCACCCATCGACTTCTCGGCGTAGCCTGCCGGGGGCTGGAAGGCGGCGTCGGGTGGCGCGCCGCGCTGGAATGCGGTCACCTCGAGAGAGCCGTTGGGCTTCCCGTTCTCGGAGTTCGTCGCCTTCATTATCCCGTACCCCTGCTTGAGCAGCGTCCCGAGCGGGCCCCACGACTGCAGTCGCTGCTGCATCGACTGCCGTTGGCGGATCCCCATCATGCCCGGCATCTGCCCCATGATGTCGCCACCCACCATCACTCCCGCGCCCTTGGCGAGACAGACCTCTCCCGTCTCGTGCTTGCCCTCGTTCGTCGCGTCGTACGTGTAGACCTGGCAGGTCACGCCCGCCACCACCTCACTGCGTCCGGTGGCGGTAATCGTCCCCTTGGCGGCGTCGGCGTGAGTGTCGGGATCGGCCCCGGCCCCCTGCATGCCTCTGGCCATCCCCGCCATCCCTTTCATCATCTGTTGCATCATCGCCAGATTGATGACCGTGTAGGTCTTCTCTCCCCCGTCAACGATCGTCATCGTCCCGGCGGTCGAATCGATGATCATGCCACCGCCGGCCTTTCCCGGCTCCACGGCCATGAAAGCGGTCTTTCCGGACCGGGAGTACTGCGTGACCTCCGTGGCCCGCCCGCCTTCATCGTGAACCGTGAAGCGGATCGTTCCCTGAAACGCCTGCGCCGCCACCGGCCGGAGCCCGCTCCAAGCGAGCCCCAACGTGACGGCACCGGCAAGAACAGCACGTCGCATCTTCGCCCCCTGCAGTTGGTGGTACGACTCGAACGAATATACACTCCTACATCGTGAGTCAGACGCCGTTGACGAATTTCCCGCCCACGACCGAGCTGCACGCCGCGGTGCTCCTCGCGGCGATCGCGCTGGGACTGGCCTCGCTGTGCGGGCTGCTGTACCGGCGCTATCGAAAGCCCTACCTCGGCTGGCTCGCCGCCGCCTGGTTCCTGTACCTGCTCCGCGTCGGGGCCATCGTGAGCTTCCTGGCCACGGAGCAGTGGTCCTGGCTCTACTGGCACCAGGTGCTGACCGGGTGGACGGCTCTCGCGCTGCTCTGGGCGGCGCTCGTCTTTTCCTGGCAGCTCGAATGGCGCCGGCGCTACGGTCTGCTGGTGCTGTTCCCCCTCGCCTGGTCCTACATCGCCATCTACCGGCTGGACAACTTCCTGCTGGCCGCCGGCCCCGCCGTGCTGTTCCTGAGCCTGGTCACGCTCTGGACGGGGTGGACTTTCCTGCGCTACTACCGCCGGGTACGGGCGAGCGGTGCGGCGCTGCTGTCGGGCGCCCTGCTCCTCTGGGGCGTGCATCATCTCGACTACCCCTTCCTGCGAGCCCGCGGCGCCTGGAGCCCGTGGGGATACTACCTCGACATCCTCTTTCTGTTCGCCACGGGCGCGGGAATCCTGATACTGGTGCAGGACGAGCTACGCCGGGGCGTCGCGGCCTTGTCGGCGCTTTCCGGCGACCTGCAGCCGCGCGGCGACGCGCGCGACGAGCTCGGAACGCTGCTGCAACGCCCGCTCGCGCTTCCCACGGTCGGGGGCAGCGCCATGATCGCACTGGAGGGCGGTGGCGCGCGCTGCGTGGCCGGGGCGGGCGCGTGTGACGGATGGGCGGACGCGCCACTCCCCACCCGCGCCGCCGAGGCGGCCGTCGCCGCGATCCGGAGCGGGCGACCCGCGTTTCTCCGCGACTGGCCGGATCCGCGGCCGGGCAGCGGGGGACGCCGGTTCCCATACGCCGCTCTGCTCCCGGTGTGGCGCGGCGGCTCCGCTACCGGTGCGCTGCTGCTGGTCGGCGACGCGCGCGACCCGTTCACGGCGCTGGACGAAAGCTTTCTGCGGGCGCTGGGCAGCCAGATCGGCGCCGCGCTCGAGAACGCGGACCTGTACCGCCGGCTCGAGGCGCGCACCGCCGAGCTGGCGCGTCTGTCCACCGGCATCATGGAGCAACAGGAAGCCGAGCGGCGCCGGCTGTCGCTCGAGCTGCACGACGAAACGGCGCAGGTACTGGCCGCGGTGAAGCTGCAGCTGGGGTTGCTCGCCGAGCG
Organism: Gemmatimonadales bacterium; assembly: GCA_035311125.1. Classification (GTDB taxonomy): domain Bacteria; phylum Gemmatimonadota; class Gemmatimonadetes; order Gemmatimonadales; family GWC2-71-9; genus DASTHG01. Next base: position 6,682 of record DATGDE010000052.1, on the reverse strand, counting down.
GCTCGATCCGAGCCTGGCGCCACACGTGGCGCACACCGTCGAGCTGATCGATGCCGGCATGCGCAGCGTGCGCCGGGTGACTGAACAACTGCGTCCCTCGCTGCTCGACGATCTCGGCCTGGTGCCGGCGTTGCGCTCGCTCACCGAGTCGTTCGCCGAGCGCGCGGGGATCGCCGTGTCGCTCGACGTACCGGCGGCGCTGCCGCCGCTCGGCCGGGAGACCGAGCTGGCGCTGTTCCGGGCGACGCAGGAGGCGCTGGCCAACGTCGCCCGGCACGCGGTGGCCAGCACCGTGAGCGTCCTCCTCGCCAACGGCTCCGGACACATCACCCTGGAGATCGCCGACGACGGCCGGGGGCTGCCCGCGGGATTCGACCTCGCGCGGGTCGAGCAGGCGGGCCATTTGGGGCTGGCCGGCATGCGCGAGCGCATCGGGGCGTTGGGTGGGACCGCGGAGATCAGCGGAGCGCCCGGGGCGGGCGTCCGCGTCCGCCTCGAGATTCCCGTGCGCGCGGCGGGGACCGCATGACCCGCCCGCCGGCCGCTCCTCCCATCCGCGTGCTGGTAGCCGACGACCATACGGTCGTGCGCCAGGGGATCCGGCGCGTGCTCGAAGAGGACCCGGGACTCCTCGTGGTCGCCGAGGCCGCGACGGGCGGGGAGGTCTTGGAGCGCGCCGCGCGGGAGCGCCCCGACGTGGTGCTGCTCGACCTCACCATGCCGGGCGCGACGGGGCTCGACGTAGTCCGGGCGCTGCGCGAGCGCGTCGCGGAGTCGCGCGTCCTCATCCTCAGCGTGCACGACGACCGGGAATACGTGCTCGAGAGCGTGCGGGCCGGCGCCCACGGATACCTGCGCAAGGATTCGAGTCCATCGGAAATCCGCCAGGCGATCCGGGCCGTGCACGGCGGGGATTCGTTCTTCAGTCCACCGGTCGCGCGGCATCTGGCGGCTGCGGTGCAGCAGGGCGAAGAGCAGCCGGGCGCCCTGGAGGAGCTCACGAGCCGGGAGCGCGACGTGCTGGTTCGCATCGCCCGCGGGCTCACCAATCGCGAAGCGGCGGGCGAGCTGGGGATCAGCGTCCGTACCGTCGAGGCCCACCGCGACAGCCTCATGCGCAAGCTGCGCATTCACACCGTGGCGGGCCTCACGAGGTTCGCCATGGAGCAGGGGTTGCTCGGCAGTCGATCATGAAGAGGCGCGCGTCGCGCGCGCGCAACACCCCTCCCGCTGGACGGTTTCTCAGGCACATTTCCGGGGATGCCGGAACTCCCGCCAGCCGAAACCGCCGCCACTCGTACCCCACCGACGACACCGCGCCGCTCCGGCAGCGGACCGATGCTGCAGCCGCGTCTCGATTTCGGCGAAGAGCGCCGGCGACCGGTGCGATTCAGTCTCGAAGGCAAGACGGCGGTAGTGACCGGGGCCGGCCTCGGCATCGGGCGCAGCATCGCGTGGATTCTGGCGGAGCACTGTGCCAGGGTGATGGTGCTCGACCTGGACGGCGGTCCCGCCGAGGAGGCGGCGGCGGGCATCCGCGCTGCGGGCGGGGCGGCCCACGCGTTCGTCTGCGACGTGACTGACGAGGCGCAGGTGCGCCGCACGTTCGATCAGATCGCCGCCGAGCACGGCGGCATCCAGCTGCTGGTGAACAACGCGGGCATCTCGCACGTCGGCACGGTCGAGACGACGACCGCCGAGACGCTCGACCGGTTGTATCGCGTCAACGTCCGCGGGATGTTCCATTGCCTGCAGGCCGCGATCCGCCACATGCTGGCGGGCGGCGGCGGGGCGATCGTGAACATGGGATCGATCGCCTCGCTGGTGGGCGAGGAGGAGCGCTTCGCGTACGGGATGAGCAAGGGCGCGGTGCTCGCGATGACCAAGTCGGTCGCGGTGGACTATGTGAAGCGCGGCATCCGCTGCAACTGCGTCTGTCCGTCCCGCATCCACACGCCCTTCGTGGACGGCTTTCTCGCGCGCAACTACCCCGGCCGCGAGGCGGAGATGTTCGCCAAGCTCTCGGCTTATCAGCCGATGGGACGGATGGGCAAGCCGGTGGAGGTCGCCGCTCTGGTGCTCTACCTGCTGTCCGACGAGGCGGCGTTCGTCACCGGGCAGGCCATGCCGATCGACGGCGGGGTGCTGCGCTAGGGAACCTATCCGAGAGTCGGCGCGACGCCGGGGGTGGAGGGTAGGACGCGAGGACGCGGGGGCCGCACGGCCTGGACATAGTCGCTCGTGGCCGGCAATGAGATGCGAAACGTTGGTCCGGGTCGAGCGCCCCCGCGTCCAACGCGTCCGAACGCCCCCACCCCCGGCGACGCGCCACTCACGCAGAGCTTCCCTGGCCCCGACGATACAGCAGCAGGCGGTACGACTTGTATTTTCGAAAGCCGGCCCCGTTGCGACGGCCGCTGAAGTGCTTGTCCTCGTAGCGGCGCATCGACTTCCGGAACTTCCAGCGCACCAGCCGCATCACCCAGGGATGCCGCAGCGTCAGCCGGGCGAGGAGCAGGCGGTAGGCCGGCTCGATCGCTTCGCGGTACGCGCCGTCGAGCACGTCGAACGTCGGGGCGATGCCGTCGGTCATGTCCTCATCGGCCAGCTGCACGAGGGGAAAGCGCGCGATCGTCTCCCGGAACCGCGGCAGCTCGTGGCCGCCGCCGATCGGGCTCTTGCCTTCCGCGGGCACGCGGAAGATGTCCGTGATCAGCACGTGGCCCCCCGGATTCAGCAGCGCCAGCGCCCGGCTGAACGCCTCCTCCAGCGGGATGAACAGCAGGCTCTCACTGAACAGGATCAGGTCGTAGCGCCGGTCGGTCTGGACGTCCTGGAACCGCGACTCGAAGATCGTCGCCCGGCCCGCCAGCACCTCGCGCGCCACGCCCGAGAGCACGCCATTGGGCGACACGCAGTCGACCGTGAACCCCCGATCGAGCAGCTTGCGCGCCGTGTTCCCCGCCCCGCACCCGACGTCCAGGATGGTGCGCACCCCCGCCGGGATGTGCTCGATCAGGAATTCGGTGTAGTGCGCCTGTGCCTGGGCGAGGTTGCGAGGCTCCACCGGCAGCCCTTCGGGCCAGAAGCCGTAATGGAGGTCCTGCATGTTGAGGAAGTAGTGGCCCACCAGGAACCCCATGGCGAGCCCGAATTCGCTCGAGGGCAGATCGGCCTGGAAGGCGGTCGCGGGTAAGCGCGAAACCAGCAGCGGTGAGTCCGAAGTCTGCATGACGGCGGCCGTGCGTCCCTCCCGGGCTGGGCGCCTCCCCGCGGGCGCGAGGGGGAACCATAACCAGAGGGCGGCGGGCGACGCGAGCCCCCGCTTGCCCCGCACGGGCGGGCAAGAGACCTTATCCGAATCCGTGCAACATCTTTCCAAGCTCGTTTCGCATCTCGCCTGGGCGGATGACCGGGTGCTCGCGTCGCTGCGCAGCGCGACCGCTCCAGACCCCGCTTGCCTCGAGTTGTTCGCGCACGTGCTGGCGACCGAGCACGTCTGGCTCGCCCGGCTGAAGGGCGCCGCACCGCACCATCCGACGTGGCCGGCGCTGACGCTCGAGCAGTGCGCCGGCCTGGTGCAGGCGAACCAGCGCGACCTCGGCGCCTACGTGGCGGCGCTCGTTCCCGCGGACCTGTCGCGCGGCGTCAGCTACACGAACAGCGCCGGGCAGGCCTTCACGTCCAGCGTCGAGGACATCCTGCTGCAGCTCTGCCTGCATGGCGTCTATCATCGCGGACAGATCGCCTGGGTGCTGCGGCGGGGCGGCGGCGTGCCGATGCCGACCGATTACATCGCGCTCGTGCGCGGTGCTCCCGCGGCCACCCGGGACGCCGGCCGTCACATCTGAAGGCGCGTCGGCGGCACGGCAGCGTCGCGCGTGCTACATTCATCTCCTCCTACTTGAACAGAGGCATCTCGATGGGCAAAGGCGACAGGCGCTCGCGACGTGGCAAGATCTTCCGCGGCACCTACGGCAAGACGCGATTGAAGAAGAAACGCCGCAACACGCGCAAGACGGCGTCCGAGAATCAGTGAGCGTTAGCGCTTCGCCCGCAATCCGAGGACGGCCACCACGGTGATGATGAGGTACATGAAGAACCCGTAGACGCACGCCGGGTAGCCGAACACGGTGCCCGGCGCCCCGGGGCTGGGGCAGCGCGCGACGCCGCCCGCGAAGAGCTCGCGATAGGTCAACACCCCCGAGAACACGAGCCCGAACACGGCTATCGTCAGGATCGTTTGCAGCGCCCGCCGCATCGTCATGGTCGTCTCCCTCGCCGGTTCACCTGCGTTCCGGCGTATAGCTACGACCGGCGACCGAAGCGAACAACCGGAAAACGTGTAAGGTTTCTTGCGAACTCCCCAGCACGTGATGGAGGCCTCATGAGACCCACCGCCTGGCTGCCCGTCCCGCTCGCGCTGCTGGCCGCGGTCCCCGCGACCGCCCAGGTGTCCACGCGCTGGCCGCAGCATTCGATGGACCGCCCGCAGCCGCCCGTCGTGACGCCGGCGCCGGCCGGCGAGCCGGGCGCCGCGCCGTCGGACGCCGTGGTCCTGTTCGATGGGAAGGACCTGTCGCGATGGGCGGGCGACTCCGGGCAGGCGGCGCCGTGGAAAGTCGAGAACGGGTATGTCGAGATCGCGCCGGGCAGCGGCAACATCCACACCCGGCAAGGCTTCGGCGACTGCCAGCTGCACGTCGAATGGATGGCGCCCGCGCCGCCGCATGGGGAAGGCCAGGAGCGCGGCAACAGCGGCGTGTACCTGATGAGCCGCTACGAGGTGCAGGTGCTCGACTCCTACGACAACACGACCTATCCCGACGGCCAGGCCGCCGCCGTGTACGGCCAGTTTCCGCCGCTCGTCAACGCGAGCCGGCCCCCGGGCCAATGGCAGACCTACGACATCGTGTTCCACCGGCCGCGCTTCGACGCGCAGGGCAAGTTGCTGAGCCCGGCGCGTCTCACCGTCGTGCACAACGGGATTCTGGTGCAGGACGATGTGGTGTTGTCGGGACCGACCGCGCACCAGCGGAGGCCACCCTATGCAGCTCACCCCGACAGCTTGCCGTTGCTGTTGCAGGATCACGGGAATCCGGTGAGGTACAGAAACATCTGGATCAGGCCGCTGAGTGAGCAGGTGGACAGATAGTGAACATGGCGGTCCACCGTGAGGAGCGACTCAGGGTAAGGCCTGAGTGACTGGAGTTCGAATGGCGAATCGTCTTGCCGTGGGCCAGAAAGCCCGCCGCAGCCTCTCTCTGACCGCCGATCACGTCCGGCAATACGCCGAGCTGTCCGGCGACCACAATCCCCTTCACTTCGACGAGTCCTTCGCCAAGTCCACCGGTAAATTGTCCGGCCTGATCGTGCAGGGCGGCCTGACGACGGGCCTGCTGCACGCCCTCGTCGCGACCGATCTTCCCGGACCCGGGACCGTGTTTCTCAGCCAGAGCTGGAAGTTCACCGCGCCGGTGTACATCGGGGATACGATCACGGCGGAGGCGGAAGTGATGAGCGTGCACGCGACGAAGCCGGTATGCCAGCTCCGCGTCCGCATCACCCGGCAGACGGGAGAGACGGTGTTGGAAGGGGAGGCGTGGTGCTATCGCTTCTAGGCGACGGTGACCTCTTTGCACAGGTACACATCCTGGATGGCATGGAACAGCGCCACGCCATCCTTTAGCGGCTTCTGGAACGTCTTGCGCCCCGAGATCAACCCCATCCCTCCGGCGCGCTTGTTCACCACGGCGGTCATCACGGCATCATAGAGATCGTTCTTCCCCGCCGCGCCGCCTGAGTTGATCAGGCCGATCCGTCCCATGTAGCCGTTGGCCACCTGGTACCGGCACAGGTCGATGGGATGGTCGCTCGCGAGCTCGGTGTAGATCCGCTCGTCGAACTTGCCGTAGCTCGAGTCGCCCATGTTCAACGCCTTGTACCCGCCGTTGTTCTCGGGGAGCTTCTGCTTCACGATGTCGGCCTCGATCGTCACCCCGAGGTGGTTCGCCTGACCGGTGAGGTCGGCCGCGACGTGATAGTCCTTGTCCTTTTTGAAGGCGCTGTTCCGCATGTAGCACCACAGGATGGTCGCGAGCCCGTGCCGGTGCGCCTCGGCGAACGCCTGGCTGATCTCCACGATCTGGCGCCCGCTCTCGCTCGAGCCGAAATAGATCGTCGCACCCACCGCCGCCGCGCCCATGTCCACCGCCTGCTGCACCGTCCCGAACAGGATCTGGTCGAACTTGTTGGGATAGGTGAGCAGCTCGTTGTGATTGATCTTCACGATGAAGGGGATCTTGTGGGCGTACTTGCGCGCCGCAGCGCCGAGCACGCCGAACGTCGAGGCGACGGCGTTGCACCCACCCTCGATCGCGAGCTGCACGATGTTCTCGGGATCGAAATAGTCGGGGTTCTTCGCGAAGCTCGCCCCCGCCGAATGCTCGATCCCCTGGTCCACCGGCAGGATCGAGACGTAGCCGCTTCCGCCGAGGCGCCCGTGATCGAACAGCGACTGGAGCGCGGCGAGCACGCGCGGCGATCGATCGGAGACCAGCAGAGTGCGTTCGACAAAATCGGGCCCGGGGAGGTGCAGCAGGTCTTTCGAAATCGTCTTGCACTCGTGCGTGAACAGGGCTGCGCCGTCGTCGCCAAGAATCTGTTGAATGTTTGCCATGGC
>DATGDE010000051.1:0-3057 GCA_035311125.1 Gemmatimonadales bacterium | reverse complement strand
TGAACGCCACCGGTCCCTGGGTCGATCGCGTGCGACGGCTCGACGATCCCAACGTGGCTCCGTTGATGCGGCTCTCCAAGGGGGCCCACGCCATCGTGCGGCGCGAGCGCCTCGGGCTGCGCGATGCGATCACGCTCGCGTCGCCGATCGACGGCCGGGTGATGTTCCTCCTGCCGTGGAACGACCTCGCCTACATCGGCACGACCGAAACCGAGGAGGAGGTCACGCCGGAGGCCGCCCGGGCCACCGGGGAGGATGTGACCTACCTGCTGCGCTCGGCGAACGCCGTCTTCCCCCGCGCGCGCCTCGCCCCCAGCGACGTCATCGCCACCTGGGCCGGACTCCGGCCGCTGCTCGCCCCCGAGCGCGACGTCCCGGCCGGGAAGGTTTCGCGCGAGCACCGCATCGTGGAAAGCCCGAGCGGCCTCGTCACGATCGCCGGCGGCAAGCTCACGACTTTCCAGGTCATGGGACGAGACGTCGTGGACCTCGTGGCCCGGCGCCTGCGTCAGGCGGACGGCCGCCCCCTGCCCCGTCCCCCGGCGACGGACTCGCTGCCGCTGCCCGGCGGCGAGATCGCCGCGCTCGACGTCATGATGCAATCCGCCCGCATGAAGGAGCTGCCGGCGACCACCGCGCGCCACCTGGTGGACAGCTACGGCACCGAGTCCGCCGCGATCCTGAACCTCGTCGCCAAGAACCGGGTGCTGGGCGGGCCCCTCGTGACCGGCCGTCCGGAAATACGGGCGGAAGTGGTGTACGCCGTGGAACGTGAGATGGCGCTGCGCTTGAGCGACGTCCTGATCCGCCGGCTCCACCTCTTCTACGAGGACCCGCAACACGGCGCGGGGGTGGCGGCCAACGTCGCCCGCAAGATGGCCGAGCTGCTCGACTGGGATTCCACCCGGGAGGACGACGAAATCGGCGACTACCTGGAAGAGGTGCGCAAGTCGCGGGAGTTCCTCCGCGAGGTGGGACGGACCAGCCAGGTCCCGCGCTAGCCTCCGAAGAACCGCCGCGCCAGCCAGCGCACGACCGTTGGCTTGCCGCAGATGATGCCGTAGAGCCTGGGCTCCGCCGCGCGCGAGCGATAGGTGCACACATAGCGGCCTCCCGCTTCCTCGACGAGCACCTGCGTCGCCGCGATGTCCCACCGCTTCACTCCGTAGTCCACCGCCGCCCCGATCGACCCCTCGGCGGCGAAGGCGTGCGCGATGCAGTCGATGTAGCCACGCACCTGTTCGTGCGCCCGCATCAGGCGATCGAACCCGGCGGCCGCGCGGCACTGAACGAAGCGTGTCCGGTCGCCGACCGAGACCACTTCGCGCGGCAGGTCGCGGCGTGTCGCATCGCGCAGCCGCAACCGCGTTCCATCACGCCAGGCGCCGAGCCCCACGCCGGCGCTGTAGCAGCGGTCCAGGCCGGGCAGATCGATCACGCCGATGAGCGGCCGTCCCCGGTGATGCAGCGCGATGATGGTGCCGTAGAACGGGATGCCGTTCTTGAGGCTGGTGGTGCCGTCGATCGGGTCGAGGATCCACTGAAAGTCGGCGTCCGGGCGGGTCGGCGGCAGCTCCTCGCCGAACACGCCGTGCCGCGGGAACGCCCGGTCGATGGCGGCCCGCAGCGCGCGCTCCACCGCGAGATCGACGTCGGTGACGAAGCTGGCATCGGGCTTCAGGCGGGTCCGGAATCCCGCCGCGATACGCCGCCGGCCCACCCGTCGCGCCAGGCGCGCGAAGCGCAGCGCGGCCCGATAGTACCGCCGCCGCTCGATGATCGGCGGAGGGGGAATCACGACCCGGGGAGGTACTCCGGCGGAATGGGGTTGTCGGGCCGCTCGTCGTCCCACTGCGCGGCCGCGATCCACCAGCGCGTGCCATCCCAGAACAGCTCGACGCTGTTGATGCCGCGGCCGATCACCGGCCCCTCGAGCCGCTCACGCATCTCGTAGGTGCTGAACACGTGGACCATATTGCCGAAGTGGTGGGTGACCCGATGGATCTCCGTCTCGAAGAAACCCCGGCCAACCAGGACGTCGTTGGTCCGGTCCACGTAGTCCTGATGACTCATGACGGCGGCGCGAATCGCGCCGGCCGAATCCGTCGCCAGCGAGACGAACTGCACCTTCGGAATGTAGAGCGAGCGGTCGCGCCCCCACTGTCGCGGCTGTCCGGCGGGCCCCGAGACGACGTCGTAGAACGCCTTGAGGATCCCGTCGAGCGTCGCCACATCCTCCGGACGCGGCGACAGCGTCGGGACGTCCACGTGCGGGCGTGCCGGCTGCTGGGCGAGCGCCGGGGCGGCCGCGACGAGGGACAACGCGAAGAGCAGGCGACGCATGGGTGACCCCGTTTCTAGAAGACGATCTGGATGCCCGTCGTGAACACGCGATCCGTCTTGCGGAAGGTCGGCTCGGGCTGGTTGTCGTAGCGAATCAGGTAGGCCGCCTTCATCGCGATGCGCTTGGAGAGCGGCGCGGTGAGGGAGGTTTCCGAGTTCACGAGCTGGTCCTGCGAGTCCCGGAGGTTCGCCAACAGCTCGAGCACCTGTTGGAACATCGTGCTCCCGGTGAAGCTGTGCTTGTACAGCAGCGCGGCCCGTCCCGCGCCGAACGTCTGGTCGACCCGTGCCGTGCTGCGCTGCTGGATGAAGGAAATACCGGCCTCCGCCCCGAGCACGTCGTGCGGCTGGGCGATGACCTTGGCGGTGAGCCCGGCTCCCTCCTCGTAGCGCCGCGCGATGCCGGCGAAGACGTTGCGGTTGTAGCCGGCCAGCGCGTACGCGCCGAATCGAGGCGAGAACGCCCGGTCCGCCCGCAAGTCGGTCTTGTATTGCGCGGCGGTCTCCTCCCCGCCCGATCGGCCCTCGATCGCGATCAGCCCGTGCGCCAGGGTCCAGCGGCCCGTCACGTAGCTCAGGTGCTCTCCGAAGTTCAGCGTCGTGACGTCGGTGTTGCCCGCCGTGTTCACGTAGCCGAGGTCGAACGCGAGCCGGAAGGAATCGGTGGGGGTCTGCGCCGTCGCCGGGCGGGCCACGAGCGACAACGCGGACCCG
>DATGDE010000050.1:0-4090 GCA_035311125.1 Gemmatimonadales bacterium | reverse complement strand
CGCTTCGGGGTTCCTGTCCGACCTGACCGACGGTCGTTACGATGCGGTGGATCTGACCGAGGACTACACGTTGACGGCCCTCGAGGACGGCGTGCCGAAGCCGGTCCTGTCGGGCGGGGAAGAGGATCTCGCCAATCTCGTCCTGCGGCTCGCGATCTCGCAGATGATCGCCGAGCGGGCCGGGCAGCCGTTGTCGCTGCTGGTGCTGGACGAAATATTCGGCTCGCTCGACGAATCGCGGCGCCAGCACGTGCTCGGGCTGCTGCGCCGTCTGGGCGACCGCTTCCCCCAGGTCATCCTCATCACCCACATCGACCAGATCCGGGAGGGGCTGGACCGCGTGATTCGAGTGGAGTACGATGGCGCGCGGGGCGTGAGCACCGCTCGGGACGATACGGCGACCCTGGCTGCGGGAGGGCTGGATGCGGGCGTGGCTGCCTGAACGGCGCGTGGAAGGCCCGCTGCCGGCGCGCGAGGCCGACATCGAGGCACTGAACCGGCTGTTCGCCGAGGCGTTCACCGACCGCTACCGGCGCGACGGGCTGGCGAACGTGCGCGTGCCGCCGCTCAATCCGCGCGTGTGGGCCTACGCGCTGCGCGATGCGGGTCCGGGGGCGATGCTGTGGCGTGACGAGGACGGGCGGCTCGCGGCGTTCAACGTCGCGCACCTCTGCGGCATGGAAGGGTGGATGGGGCCGCTGGCCGTGCGGGTGGACCGGCAGGGTGCGGGGCTCGGCAAGACGATCGTGCGCGCCGCGACCGAATGGCTGCTCGATCAGGGCGTCACGACGCTCGGGCTCGAGACCATGCCGCGCACGTTCGAGAACATCGGTTTCTACGCGCACCTGGGCTTCCTGCCCGGTCACCTCACGCTCACGATGACGCGCGAGCTCGCCTTGCAGCGGCGCCGCGTCGCTCCGCCGCTCCTGGCGTCCGGCCTGCAATCCTCCGCCCGCGACGACGCGCTGGGGGCGGCCCGGGCGCTCGCCGACGCACTGGCCCCGGGATACGACTTCACGCACGAGATCGAGCTGACGGCCGAGCTGGGGCTGGGCGACACCGTGCTCGTCGCCGGCGGCGATCAGCTCGACGCCTACGCGCTGTGGCACTCGGCCTCGCTCGCCGCCGATCGCTCCTCGGACGAGATGCGCGTGCTCAAGCTGGCGGCGCGCCACGCGGGCGCCTTCGACGCCGTGCTCGGCGCCATCGAGGCCGGCGCCGCCCATGCCGGGTTACGGCGCGTCGTGATCCGCTGCCAGAGCCGGTTCGACCGCGCCTTCCGCACCCTCGTCGCCCGCGGCTACCAGGTGCGCTGGACCGACCTGCGCATGCACCTCGACGGCTACCCGGAGCCCCCCGTGGCCGACGCGGGAGGTGGCGGGGGCGTGCTGTTCTCGAACTGGGAGATATGATCGCGGGTCTCGCGATCTTCGCCGCGACGTACGTCCTGATCGCGGTCCAACGCCTGCCGTTCGTTCATCTGAATCGTCCCGCCGCGAGTCTGCTGGGCGCCGTGGCCATGGTTGTGGCCGGGGTGCTCACGCCGCAACAGGCCTACGCCGCGATCGATCTCGATGTCCTCGTCTTCCTGCTCGGCCTGATGCTGATCGTCGGATACCTGGAGGTGGGGAAATTCTTCGAGTGGGCGGCGGCAGCCGTGCTGCGCCGGGCCGGGACGCCGCAGCGCCTGCTCGCGGCGGCGGTCGCCGGTGGTGGACTGCTCTCGGCGTTCTTCGTGAACGACACCGTCTGTCTCGTCGTCACACCGGTGCTGCTCGCCGCGCTCGGACCGCTGCGCGTCCGGGCGACGCCGTACCTCCTCGGGCTCGCGATGGGCGCCAATGTCGGATCGGTCGTCTCCATCACGGGGAATCCCCAGAACATGCTGGTCGGGATCTGGAGCGGAGCGACCTTCGGCGGATTCCTCGCGCGGATGCTGCCGGTGGGGGCGGGCGGGCTCGTACTCACCTATGCCGTGCTGCGCCGGGCGTTCCGCGATGAGCTCGACCGGCCGTTCCCCGAGGCGGTCGCCACCGAGCCCGTGGCGCTCGACCGGCCGCTCGTCGCCAAGGGACTCGCGGCGTTCGGCGTGGCCGTCGTCGCCTGGTTTTGCGGCGCCTCGCTTCCCGGCGCGGCGATCGCCGCCGGGGCGCTGATGGTGCTCGTGGCCCAGCGCGATCCGGCCTACGCGATCGAGCGCGTGGACTGGGACCTGCTGCTGTTCTTCGCTTCGCTGTTCGTCGTGATGCGGGGGCTCGAGGCCACCGGCGCGGTGGCCTGGATCGACCGCCACGCGCTGGCGCTGGCGCACGGGTCCTCACCCTGGCGCGACGCCGCCGTGGTGAGCGGCGTGATGGTCGTACTCTCGAATCTGATCTCCAACGTCCCCGCCGTGATCCTCTGGCGTCACTCCGTGGCCACGCTGCCCGATCCGGCGTTCGTGTGGCGCGTGGTCGCGATGAGCGCCACCTGCGCCGGCAACCTGCTGCTGATCGGCTCGGTGGCGAATCTGATCGTCGCGGAAAAGGCCGAAGCCCAGGGAATCCGGATCGGCTTCTGGGAGTATGCGCGGGTGGGGATTCCGGTGACGATCCTGACGGTCGTCTGGGGCGTGTCCGTGCTTACCCTGCTGCGGTGAGGCGGGAGGTGAACCGCGGGCGCGCGGTGGCTGGGCACTACGACCGGTGCCGCCCGGCCGCCTCGATGGTGATCTGTGTCGAGCCGGTCACGTAGATCGCGGGCGACAGCCCCACCACCTCGAACCCGTGCGTGGTCCCCGGCGGCAGGTCCAGCCGGTCGCCGGGACCGAGCTCGATGATCTCGTCACCCACGTGCACACGAAGGAATCCCGACAGTACCCAGCGGGCCTCGGGAAACGGGTGCTCGTGCTGGGGGACGGCGGTCCCGGGGACTTCCGACCACCAGGCGGTCGTCATCCCCTCCTGCTGCAGGGCGGCCCGCACGGTGGAGAGCTGCAGCGGCCCCGCGCCTTCGTCCCAGCGCTTCACCGTGAGCATGGGGCGGAAGCCTACGCCGCGCACGAGGCGAGCGCCAGGGTCTTCACGACAGGAACCGCGGCGCCCCGAGCAGAATGCGCCGCGCGAACAGCAGGACGGCGCCCACGTAGAGCAGGTGCACCCAGCCGCTCGGCACCTGCACCACGAAGACGAGGAAACCCCAAGCGAGCACCATCACGACAGCGGCGACCAGCGACAGGTTCATCGATCACACCTCCGATGCGGTGACGCGAGTCACCCGCAGTTCTGCGGCTCACTGATTCCTCATCAACTCTTCCTTGACGTTTCCGCGCGGACTGGTATCGTACGAGCGGGGATGGGGAGCCACGTTATTGAGCCAACAGCTCGATCGTGGACCCAGATACTGAGACCGATGTCATGCCCCTGCAAGGGGGAAGACAGACGCCCCGGTGAGGGACCAGCCATTACTTTCGGGCTTCAATAATCCTCTCCGTTCCTGCTGGAATCGACCGGCCGGCCGCGCAAGCGAGCCCGGCCGTTCGACTTTCTCACCCCTTCCCGGTCCCGCCTCTCCCGTGCGCGAGGGCTTCCCGGAAGTATCGCCAGGCGAGAAGCTGCTTGTCACCCGCGGCGTACTGCCAGATGAGGATCACCATCCAGATGCCGTACGCGACCGCGACCTCGCCGCGCCAGTGCGGCACGAGGAACTGCACCAGCCACAGGACGAAGATGATGCTCGCGTCGAGCCAGTCGAACTCCATGTTGGCGAGCAGCAGCATGGCGAGCGCGCTCTGCAGCAGCGTGAGCAGGATCTCGAGCTGCTGGGCGCTGTCGAAGTGGAACGCCGCCCAGGTCCCGTGGTGGTGGAGATGCGAGTAGCCGTACACCAGCGGAATCATCGCGGCCAGCACGGTCCACTGGTTGATGTTGCTCGACACCAGGTTCATCAGGGCCATCGGCGCCTGCGTCACGCGGCGCGCCCAGGCGAACGCCGAGACCTTCTCGGGAAACTCCGAGAGGAACGGCGCCACCCACTGCACCAGCACGAACTGGCTCACCCCGAGCGTCCCCGCCACCGCGAGCATGGACTCGAGGAACGGATGGGCGGTGAC
>DATGDE010000049.1:0-28510 GCA_035311125.1 Gemmatimonadales bacterium | reverse complement strand
GGAAGTGCCTCATGGACGCGAAGGCGAACTCCGCCGGCCTGTACGAATCCACGGACCGTGCCCTCCAGGAGGCGGCCGACCTGTGCGCGCGCTGGCACGGCGCGGCGCAGGGCCGCCTGCGCTACTGCTTCGCCCCGCGCTTCGCGCCGAGCTGCACGGGCGCGCTGCTGCGGGCGGTGAGTGATGCAGCGGACCGCGCGGGGGCCGTCATCCATACCCATGCGGCGGAGACTCCGGTCGAGCTGGAGCTGGTCAAGCGCGCCACCGGCCGGGACGAGATCGCTTATCTCGATTCCGTGGGGATCGCGGGACCCCGAGCGGCGCTCGCCCACTGCGTCTGGGTGGACCGGGAATCCGTGGGACGGCTGGCGCGCGCCGGAACGAACGTCGTGCACTGTCCCAGCTCCAACCTGAAGCTCGGCAGCGGCATCGCGCCGATCCCGGAGATGCTCGCCGCGGGCTGCCGCGTCGCGCTGGGCGCCGACGGGGCGCCGTGCAACAACCGGCTCGACGGGTTCGAGGAGATGCGTCTTGCCGCGTTGATCCAGAAGCCGAGGCTGGGACCCGAGGCGATGCCGGCGGCAAAGGTGCTCGAGCTGGCTACCATCGGCGGGGCGCGCGCCCTGGGGCTCGAGCACGAGATCGGCTCGATCGAGGTCGGGAAGCGTGCCGACGTGGTGGGGCTCGACCTCTCCGGCCCGCACGGCCAACCCGCCGACGCCGATCTCGCTTCCCGTCTCGTCTACGCCGCCCGCGCCGCCGACGTGCGCCACGTGGTGGTGGATGGCCGCGTCGTGGTGCGGAGCGGCCGCCTGCTCACCGCCGACCTCGAGGAGATCCGTGTCAAAGCGAACGCTGCTGCTCGGCGTCTGCGTCGCGCTGTGGGCCTGTAACGCCGCGGCGCAGGAACCGGCGCGCGTGATGCCGGTCTATCTGGTGCCGCGCGACATGACATTCCCGCCCGCCGGCGTCACCTACCACGTCCGCGTGCTGGAAGATGTGCGCCGCTGGTACGGCACAGTGCTGGGGGGCCGCACCTTCGTCGCCGAGCCGCTCATCGTGCAGGTGAGCCGGCACACGTTCGCCCAGCTCGCGGCCGACAGCTTCCAGGCGTGGTGGCCGCTGTTGCAGCAGGAGTTCGCCGACTACGGCTGGTCGTGGAATCACAAAGCGAAGTTCAAGCTGCTGTTCCTGACGCACGGCGCGGGTGCCTGGGCCGGGTCCGATTCCGAGAACGGCGGGATCGACAGCACGGCGGACGCCGGCAAAGTGGACAAGGGGAACTGGGGTGGGCTCGCCGTAATCGGCGACTCGAGCGTGAGCGGCGTCCAGGCCGGCGTGTGTCCGGAGGTCGCGCACGGCAAGGCCGATTCCACAATCGCGACCGCCTGGTGGTGCTCCGGGTCCACCTACCGCGGCACGGTCGCCCACGAGCTGGGGCATACCTTCGGGCTGCCGCATCCCGACGCGTTCCGGAAGGGATTTCGCTGCGCCGACTCGACCGCATACACGATCATGCAGTGTCACTGGGGGTGGGGCCGGGCGGGCCTGCTGGACTACGAGATCACGCATCTGCGCAGCCTCGATTTCTTCCGTTTCGACACGACCCCGGCGTACGTGCTGTTGCCGCAGGTGCGGCCGCTGGTCGCACGGCGCGCGCAGTCCCGCGCGCTCGAATCGGGCGCGCCCCTTACCTGGGTGGACGGGCGGGGCGGCGGAACGGGATATCCGTGGGCGGTCGTCCTGGCCGGCGCCGGGGCGGAGATCCGCTACGCACTGGGGGAGGGCGAGGGAGCGTAGGTCGTGGCGTTCGATCTCGGCATAGAGCGCGGCTCGACGGAAGACGCCGTGCTGCGCGTGGAGGCGGACGGACGGCCGCGGGGAGAGTTCGCCGTCGCGGCTGGTCGCCCGCCCCAGCGGATCGTTCTGGCCGTCGGCGGCGCGACGCGGCTGCGACTGGCCGTGGCCGGGGGCCGTGGCCGCGTCGTGCTCGGGAATCCCCGGGTCTATCCGGAGCGCTAGACCCGCCGATCCTCACCGCGGCGCGGCCGGTGCGGGGCGTGTCACGAGCGCCCGCAGTGCGAGCTGCACGGCCTTGGCGTTCCGCGCCGGATCGGCGTACAGCTCACCCGAGGCGATCGGCTCGAACTGCCGGCCCCGGGGTTTCTCGTAGAGTTGCAGCCCGCCCTGGTTGACGTACAGATCCCGGCCGGTCAGATCCTCCAGGCCGACCCAGAACGACAGGGCGGGAGTTCTTCCGTACGTCTCGGTGCCGAGGAACGCGGCCAGGAACTTGGCGCCGAACGACTGGTAGCTCTCCTTCGTCCCGTCCCAGGTCGCCGTGCCGGCGTCGAACTTCGCCGGAGCGAACACGATCCTGGGGTGCAGCCACGCGTCGGCGCCGAACCGCTGTTTGAGCGCGCTCATGGTGAGGCGACGCGCGAGCTCGAACTTCGCCGAATCGCGCGCGCCCGTCGTGGGGTCGAACATCCCGCCGAGGGAGTCGGTGACGTGCGTCCACAGGATCAGGCTCGAATCGGCCGGCACGATGCTGAATCCGGCCGCGCGCAGGTCGGCGGTCAGCAGCGAATCGAAGCGGCCGCGCGAGGGATTGACGGCGGCGATCTCCCGCGGCGCGAGAACGGGCGATAGCGCGATGGTCTTGACGGTGCCGTAGATGCGATCCTGCGGGACGAGAAACGGATCGTACGGCGTGTGGCCGGCGCAGGCGAGGCCGAGGGTGGCGAGGAGGGCCGCGCTCGAGATGCGGAACAGGCGGGTCATGACGGTCTCCGACGGGAGGGGTCCGCAGGTAATCAACCCGGCGACCGTCAAGTGAAAGTCAATCCCGCTGGATGCCTCTCAGGTTCTCCCGTCCACCCGGAAGCGGCGCGCCGCTTCGGTGAGTCGAGCCGCCGCCGCACCGAGGCGCTCCGCAGCCTCGCCCAGCTCGCCGACCGAGAAGAGCTGCCCTTTGGTCGCGCTGGCCGTGCGCTGCGCGCCGGCGGCCGCCTCCTCGCCGATCCCGGCAAGATCGGTCATGCGGCGCACCACCACCTCGATCTGGCGCGCCTGGTCCTCGGCCTCCCCGGCGAACGTGGTAGCGAACTGGGTGGTGTCGTTGAGCGTGCCGAAGATCGCTTCGAGCGCCTGGCGCGCCGCGCCCGAGACCGTGCCCGCGTCCTGCGCGGCGATCCGGCCCTGGCGCAGCGCGGCCGCGACGCTCGTGATCTGCTCCTGGGTGAGGCGCATGCGGGCGCGGATTTCCTCCACGGCGTGCGTGGACTGCTCGGCGAGGTTGCGCACTTCCGCGGCCACTACGCGGAAGCCGGCGCCCGCGGTGCCTGCCCGGGCGGCTTCGATGGCCGCGTTGAGCGCCAGCAGCTCCGTCTGACTTGCGATGCGCGTGATTCCGTCCATCAGCTTGCCGATGTCCCGCGATCCCTGCTCCAGCGTGCCCGCGGCGCGGCTGGCCTGGTCGATGTGGTTCACCAGCGCTTCCAGCAGCTCGCGGGACCGCGCGATCTCCTCACCGTGGCGCCGCGCCTCGTGCGCCGCGGCCCCCACCTGTCGCTCCGCCTGCTGAAACCGCTGGCGCAGCGCCGTGGCGATCCGCGCCGCGGCGTCGCCGGCGTTGCGCCCGCTCTCGATCGACCGGCGCTGCCGTTCGGTGCCTTCCGTCAGGAGATCGGCAGTGGACGCGATCTGCTGCGAGGACGTCTGCAGCTCGGCGGCGGCTGCGCCGAGGCGGCGCGCCAGCTGCACCAGGCCCTGCGCCTGCAGTTGGACCTCGCGCACCGCGTCGGCCACCGCCGCGGTGGTCTTGTCGACGCTGGCGCTCAGGTACCCCAGCTCGTCCTGTGCCGGGTCGCTGAGCCGGACGGCGAGATCACCCCGCTCGACCTGAGCGAGGAGCTTTCGGGTGCGACGCAGGCGACGCGTGATCTCCGCGAGCGGCGGGATCAGGGCAGAGGCCGTGAACAGCAGCACCAGTCCCGTCTGGAGGAATACGTCCCATCCCCAGGGCGGCTGTGGCTCGCTCGCCCGGGCAGCGGCGACCGCGGTGAACCCCGCCAGGTTGATCGCCAGCGCGGTCCAGCCCGCCCGCCGTCCCAGCTGCAGCGCGGCCTGGAGCGGCGCGATGAGGTACGCGGCGTAGAGGAGGTATCCGGTCCGATCGAGCGCGTATACGACGGCCGAGATCATCGCCGCGCCGAGCAGCAGCGTGATCACCACGTAGCCGGGTCGAAAGACCGTTTCCCGCGCCAGACGGGACATGGCGTAGTTCGCGGCCACGCTCAGGACCGCGAACCCGCCCAGGAAGACCCACGATACCGCCACGATCTGGAACAGCCGGACGAGGGCGAGCAGCAGCACGCCGACGAGGATGAGCCGCCAGCGCGTCTGGACGCCGGCGAGGACGAACTGGCGTTGCTTGGTGCGGTGCTCCGCTGTGAACTGTCCCGAGAGCTCGGGTTGAGGTGGGGAGGAGGGGCCGGTCATCGTCCGCAATAATGGCCGGCCCGCGCTGGGAAAGGTAGAGCCTCAGGGGGTGAGCGCGACCGGCCCGACGCGCACCGGGCGGCCCTCATCGAACCGGGAGCCGTTGCCCAGCTGTCCTGCCGCGTTCTTCCCCCAGCACATGATCGCACCGTCCGGTCGCAGCGCGCAGGTGTGCGCGTCTCCGGCGCTCACCTGCGTGTAGGGTCCCAGCACGTCACGCCCGAGCTGCTCGTCGAGATTGGCGCCCCAGCATGACACGGCCGTCGCGCCACGGGTGCGCACGAAACAGGTGTGCCAGCGTCCCGCGCTCACGAACGCCAGGTCCATGGGGTCGCCGGCGAAGGTCGGGAGCCACAGGATCGGGTCGCCGAGCGTCGCGAAAGCCCGGTGCGAGTTGATCTGCTCGTGGAAGTTGTCGCCCCAGCAGAACAAGGCGGGACGGGCATCCGCCGTGATGCCGCAGGTGTGCTGGGCGCCGGCGCTCAGCATGCGCCAGCGCCGGTGGTGCGCCACCGGTTGCGGGCCGCGTCGCTCGCCGTGCGCGCCCACGCCGAGCTGGCCGCGCCGGTTGCTGCCCCAGCAGTACGCCAGGCTGTCCACCGTGATCCCGCAGGTATGGTCGTCGCCGGCGGTGATCGACAGGAACCGCAGCGTGCCGGCTACGGGCAGCGGCCGCGCGCTGGGGAGCGTGTCGCCGGTGCCGAGCTGGCCCTGTCCGTTGGCGCCCCAGCAATACCCGTGGCCGTCATCGGTGATGCCGCAAGCGTGGTCGGCGCCCGCAGCGACGGCGCGGAACAGCAGCCCGCCCGTCACCGGCACGGGCACGAGGCTGCGCGGCGAAGCGGCGTTGCCCAGCGTCCCGGTGGAGTTGCGACCCCAGCAGTACGCTTCGCCGGTGGTAGCGACCCCGCAGGTGAACTCGACGCCCGCGTCGATCGTCAGAAACGTGAGCCCGCCGGCGACGGCGACAGGCAACGGGGAATCGATGCGCACGCCGCTGCCCAGCTCGCCTTCGCTGTTGTCGCCCCAACAATACGCCCGTTCGCCAGTGGTGAGTGCGCAGGTGTGACTCGCGCCGGCACTCACGGTGGCGAAGCTCAGCGTATCCTGGGCGTTGGCGGTCGCCGCGGCGAAACAGGCGACCAGTGTGGCGATCATCGGGCGGGCGCGCATGGGACCTCCTGGTGCTGCTACCGCATAATACTGCCGGCGACGCGCCGTGGAAACGTCAGTCCGCGTCCTACATGCGGAACAGGTAGCTCCCCTTGATGAAGAAGCCATCCCCGGTCCGCTGCAGCTGCTGGAACCGGAAGGCGACCGGCTCCTCCAGGGACGCTCCGTACCCCAGGAACAGGACGGTGCCCGGGGTGGGGCGGTAGGAGAACAGGAAGTCGTTGCGGAAGCTGTTGAGGACGCTGCTGCCGGCCGGTCCGACGCGCCGCTGGGCGGCGGAATCGAGCACGAGGGCGAGGCCGGTGCGCGGGTCCACCAGGGCGTCGCGCCGCTGGGCGAAGTACTGGCCGACGTAGCGGAAGAAGATGGCGCGGCTGAGCTGGTACTCGAGCTTCAGCCGCGGGATGTTGGCGGTGGAGAACCGGCTCCCGTCGCGCGCGCGGGTGATGCGCTGATGCGTCCAGAGCCCCTCGATCCGCGCCGACTGTGTCGGCCGCCAGGCGAGAGTCGCCTGCGCGTCGAGCTCGCGGCCTTCAGCGGCTTCGGCGAAGACGGGCGCGGCGCCGTACCCGACGTTCAGCGCGAGGGTGAGCGGGCGGTTGGGCGTGGTCACTCCGACGTTGCCGTTCAGCAGGTTGTACAGGCCGTGCGGCGTGACGAAGGGCGTTCCCGCGCTGTCGGTGGCGTAGCCGGCGTACGCCGCCCGGTCGAAGCGCTGTTGATTGTCGTTGGCCGCGATCGACACGCCCCAGCCGCCACGCAGGCTGGCGTTCCAGCTGTCGCTGAAACCGCCCTCGATCGTGCTGCGCAGGTGGAGGAAATCGTCGTAGTGCCACAGCGGGTCGAACCCGACGAACGTCGAAACCTGCTCGACGAGCGCGCCCGGCCGCCCGTACCAGCTGAACCGGTTGAAGAACCGGATCGACACGAAATCGGTCCGCGGGACGAACCCGGAGCCCGCCACGAAGTTCGGGCTGACGCCCTGGATCTCACCGTGATTGCCGTAGGCGCGGCCGGTGCGGTCGTACAGGGTCAGATCCCACATCGTGCCCGCGCGCGCCCCCGCCGGGTCCTGCGTCCAGGAGCCGACCACCTGGGCCTGGGAGAACCAGAGCTTGCGCCACACCGCGCGCAGGTCCGCCCCGGCCACCCGGTTGTAGGCGCTCCCGTCCACGCGATCGGTGTAGACGAACCCGGCGGTGGAGCTGGCGCCCAGGTCGCGTCGCACGCGCAGCAGGTTGTAGACGGGATGGCTCCCGGTGAGCGACTGATCCCGGTCGTCGACCGCTGCGAGGTAGGCCACGTTCGTGCCGCCGACTTTCCCCGCGAGCTTCGCCCCTCCGAGCGGCTGGACCACCCGCCGCGTGTAGATCAGCCGGTTCGGCGAGTCGTACTGCTCCAGTCCCTCGAGGAAGAACGGCCGCTTCTCGGGGAAGAACAGCGGGAAGCGCGCGTTCGCCGTCACCTGGCCGACGTCCGCTTCGACCTGGGAGAAATCCGGGTTGGCCGCGGCCGTGAGGCTGAGGTTCTCCGTCACGCCCCAGCGCAGCGTGCCGCCGGCGGCGGGGTCGGTGTGGTAGCCGTACCCTGTCCCGGCGGGGGCGCCGTTCACCTTGGTCGTGAATTCCGGCGTGACGTCCATCACGAGCCCGCGATGCAGTCCGGTCAAGCCCAGGAGCCGGCCCGACTGGATGAGGAAGCTGGCGTTGGCGCGCACCGCCGGAGTCCAGGTGTCCTCGTAACCCGAGTGCTGGATGACGCGATCGACCTGGATACCCCAGTTCTGCGGATCGGCGGATTGATACCGCAGACTCTTGAACGGGATGCGCACCTCGACCTCGTAGCCCGTCGGCGTGACGCGTCCGCGCGATTCGAACACGAAATCGGGATTCAGGTCGATGGTCGCGTCGAACCGGCCGCCCGCCTGCGGACCGCCGGCGGACGCTTCCACGCCGTCGCTCCAGACGCCGTCCTCCTGCACGCCGAGCGGGTTGACGGCGAACAGCAGCGCCCGGCGGTGATCGGCGTAGGTGTCCAGCAGCAGCTGCACGCGGTCGTCGGCGTCGATGTTGTCGCGGTTGGCGAGCGTGGCCCGCACCAGAGCACCGCCGTGCTGCTCGAACGCCCGGATCCCGAAGTAGATCGCGTCCGGCGCGTACCACACGAGCACCACGGTGGAATCCTCCGCGGGCCGGCCGTCGGAGGGCCGGTACTGCGAGAACCCGGTAAGGACGGCCGCCTGGCTCCACGGGGCCTCGTCGAGCACCCCGTCGATCCGGACGGTGGCCTCGATGCGGGGCGGGACCACGTCCAGCTCGCGGGCGCTGCCGCGGTAGACGCGAGGAGGGTCGGGAGTCTGGAGTGCGAGCAGCAGCAGGAACATGGCCGGAAGATAGTGCGTGGTGCGCGGTGGGTGGTATTCCCCGGCTCAAGAGAGCGGACGCCGCCCACGCACGACGCAGGCGGCGGGTGCGCCGGCTACCGACTATTCGTAACGCAGCGCGGTGATCGGGTCGAGCGCCGCGGCGCGGCGGGCCGGGTAGATCCCGAAGAACAGCCCCACGATTGCGCTGAAGGCGAAGGCGAGGAAGATCGAGAACGGGGAGACCGCCGTATTCCAGTGAGCGAACTTCGAGAGCACGACCGCGCCCAACGAGCCGAGCAGCACGCCCACGGTCCCGCCCACGAGGCAGAGGACGAGCGCTTCGACCAGGAACTGCAGCAGGATGTTCCCCTTGGTGGCGCCGAGCGCCTTGCGCACGCCGATCTCGCGCGTGCGCTCGGTGACCGACACCAACATGATGTTCATGATCCCGATGCCGCCCACGAGGAGGCTGACGGCGGCGATGCCGGCGAGCAGGAAGCCGAACGTCTCCGTCGTCTGCTGGAACGTCGCGAGCACGTCCGCCTGGTTGCGGATCTGGAAGTCGTTCTCGCCGCCGGCGCGGATCTTGTGCTGGCGCCGCAGCACGCCCTCCACTTCGATCATCGCCAGGTTCATGTTCTGGAGGCTGTCCACCTGGACGGTGATCGAGCGGAGGCGGTCGGTCCCCATGATCCGGTAGCGCGCCGTCTGCAGCGGGATGAGCACCTGCTCGTCCGGGTTCTGGAACCCCTGCGACCCCTTTTCGCTCAAGATTCCGATGACGGTGAAGGGGATGCCCTTGATCTGGATCTCGCGCCCGATCATGGCGCCCGCATTGGCGTTGAACATGTCCGGGACGGACGAGCCCAGCACGGCGAACCGCCGGCGGGCTTCGTCCTCGCCGGCCGTGAACATTCGACCGGCGGTCAGCTCGTAGGAGTGCACGGGCACATACGCCGGAATGGTGCCGACGACGTTGACGTTCACGTTCTGATTGCCCAGCTGCACCTGCATGTTGCCGGCCAGCTCGGGAACGACGGCCGAGAGATAGTAGGCGTTGTGCGCCAGGGCGGTGTCGTCGTCCATGGTGAGGCTCACCCGGTTGCTGATGGCGATGCCGCCACGGAAGCTCTGGCCCGCGAACAGCGTCAGCAGGGTGGGGCCCAGCGCCTGGATGCGGGCCTCGATGGCTTTGCGCGCCCCGGTGCCCAGCGCGATCATGGTGATCACCGCGCCGACGCCGATGATGATGCCCAGCGCCGTGAGCAGCGACCGGAGCTTGTTCGCGCGGATCGCCTGCAGCGCGACCCGGACGGTTTCGTCGATGAGCATCGGCTATCTCGGCGCGGGCGCCCGCTGGGTGGCGGTGCCGCCCTGGCCCTGCTGGGTCTGCTGCCGCATACCCGGGATGCCACCGCCGGTCATCGACTGCACGCGCTGCTGGAACTGCCGCTGCGAGTTCACCAGGGACGCCGACGGGAGCACCAGGACCGTGTCCTTCTCGGTTAACCCGTTCGTGACCTCGGAGTAGTCGAGGTCGGTCAGCCCGGTCCGGATCTGCACCGGCGTCGGGACTTTGTTGCGCAGCACGAAGACGATGTAGCGACCGCCGGCCTCGCCGTTCTGGCGCCGCATCCCTCCGCCGCCGGCGCCGCCCCCGCGGAACTGGGAGAACACCTGCCGCAGCATCGCCTGCTCGGCGGGCGTGAGCTCGCCGCCCGAGAAACGCTTGCGCATCGCGGCCTGCACCTGCTCCGCGGTAACGCCCGCCGGGAGGGGGACCTGGCGGCCGTCGGGAAGCGTGAGGGTCGCCTGTGTCTGCCCCGGCTTGCCGGCCTGCGGCGGATTCGCGTCGGTGCGGGTGCCGCCGCCCCCCATCGACGCGCCGCCGCTGTCGCCGCGGGGAGCGGGGGCCGGCGTGGCCGCCTGAGCCAGCTGCTGCTGCACCGCCTGCGGATCGAGCCCCAGCACCTGGGCGGCGGAAGCGACGTCGCTCTGGGTGCGCAAGGCGGCATTGGGAATCGCCAGCACGCCCTGCCGCTGCCCGACGTGGATCTCCACCTCCGTGTTCATTCCCGGTTTCAGCAGGTGGTTCGGGTTGCCGATGTTCACGAGCACGGGGAACTGCGTCACGTTCTGCGTGACCTGCGCCAGCGGCTCGATCTTCAGCACCGAGCCGTCGAACGGCCGGTTCGGGAACGCATCGACGGTGATCGTGACGGGCAGGCCCGCCTGGATCTTGCCGATGTCGGTCTCGTCCACCAGGGCCTGCACCTGCACGGTGTCGAGGTTCGCCATGCGGAACAGCACCGTGCCGCCGCCCACGTCGCGCGTCGGGCTCGAGATCACGGTGCCGAGCTCCACGTTCTTCTGGATGACCGTTCCGTTGAGCGGAGCGGTCACGCGCGTCTGGTCCCAGGCGATCTGTGCGTCCTGCAGATTGGACTGGGCATTGACGAGCCCCGCCTGCGCCTGGGCGAAGGTGACCTTGGCCGTTTCGTACTCGGCTTGCGTGATGGCCTGGGTCTTGAGGAGCGTATCCTCCCGCGCCAGCTGGGTCGAGGCGTTTTCGAACTGCGCCTTGGCGACGGCGAGATTCGCCCGCGCCTGGTCGAGGGCGCTCTTGGGAAGGCGCGGGTCCACGAGCGCGAGCACCTGCCCGGGCCGGACGTCGTCGCCGGTCTGGACCCGCATTTCCGTGATGGCGCCGGACGCCTGAGACTTCACGTCCACGGTCAGGAGCGGCTGGATGGCGCCGGCGGCCGAGGCGGTGACGACGATGTCGCGTCGCTCCACGGCGACCTTCTCGTACACGGGCGTCGGCTCGGGTTTCTTGCAGGCGGTCCAGGCGGCCGCCAAGATCGCCGTCAACAGGAATCGCTTCACGGGGTCCTCTCCATCGTCACGTCCCGCTCGACGAGGCCGTCGCGCAGGTGGATCTGGCGGTGTGCATGCGCCGCGATGTCGTGCTCGTGGGTGACCAGGACGATGGTCTGTCCGGCCGACCAGAGCTCCTCGAAGAGCCGCATGATCTCCTCGCCGGTCGTCGAGTCGAGATTGCCGGTCGGTTCGTCGGCGAGGATGATGCTGGGGTTGTTCACGAGCGCCCGCGCGATGGCGACGCGCTGCCGCTGCCCGCCGGACAGCTCGTTGGGCTTGTGCTCCATGCGATCGCCCAGGCCGACGCGCTCCAGGGCGTGGGCGGCCGAGGCGCGCCGCGTCTTGGCATCGACGCCGGCGTAGATGAGCGGCAGCTCCACGTTGTGGAGCGAGTCGGCCCGCGGGAGCAGGTTGAAGGTCTGGAACACGAAGCCGATTTCCTTGTTGCGGATGCGCGCCAGCTCGTCGTCGGAGAGGTCGCTGACCTTCTGGCCGTTGAGCCAGTACTCTCCACCCGACGGGGTGTCGAGGCAGCCGATGAGATTCATGAGCGTCGACTTGCCCGATCCCGAGGGGCCCATCACCGCCACGAACTCGTTGCGGCGGATCTGGATGTCCACGCCGCGCAGCGCGCGGACCACCTCGCCGCCCATGTCGTAGTCGCGGGTGAGGTGGTGCGTGAGGATGACGATGTCCGGATGCGGGGTTTCGCCGGTCCGGAACTTCATGGGGGCGGCGGCGGTCATAGCGAATGTCCTACGAGGGCCTCGAGCTGGGCTCGGGCGATGAGATAGTTGAAACGGGTCTGGACCAGGTTCGTCTGGGCTTGCGTGAGGGCGCTCTGCGAGGTGAGGAGATCGAGGATCGTCCCGGCGCCGACGCGATACCGCTCTTGCTGCACCCGCAGGTCCTCCGTCGCCGCGGCGACATTGACGGTGGCGATGTCGATCTGCGCGTAGGCGGTCTCCAGCGCAGCGATCTGCTGAGTGAGCTGTGCGCGCACCAATCGGCGCGTGTCGGCGGCTTGCGCCTGCGCGTTGTCCCGCTGCACGTCGGCGGACACCTGGCTCTGCTCGCGCGCGAACCCGTTGAAGAGCGTCCAGGACAACGAGAACTGCCAGTTATGGGTGCGATTCGCGACCAGCAGGTTCGAGAAGATGGTATCTCGCCCATTCAGGCCGTAGGTGAGGCGGAGTGACGGGATGTATTGCGAGCGGTTCGACCACACGTTGGCCTGCGCGGCCCTGGCCTGTGCGTCCGCCTGGGCGACCTGCGGAGCGGAGTCGACGACCATGCGGCGGAGGGTCGTCGTGTCCGGAACAGGAGGAAGTTGACTGTCGGGAACCGCGCGGACCGGTTGGTCCACGCCGATCTGGCGCCCCAGATTGGCCTGAGCGGTTGCGAGGTTCGACTGGGCCTGCAACACGGCGATGCGGGCGTTGCCGTAGTCCACGGCCGCTCGCAGTGAATCCGAACGGGTTGCGGAACCAGCGTGCAGCTTCTGGACCGAGACCTCGAGCTGCAGTTGGGCGCGGCGTACCTGCGCGTCGGCCACGCCAACCAGTTCCTCCGTGGCGAGCGCGTTGTAGAAGGCCTGCTTCGTCTGAAGGACCGTCTGGTAGCGCTGGGTTACCAATCCTGCATCGGCGGCACTCAGATCCGCCGTGGCTGACCGCAGGGTCCAGATGCGGCGGAGGCCGGTGAACAGATCCAGGGAAGCCGAGAGGCCCGAGCCGTAGTTCCAGATCGGCGGGATGACGTTCCGGCTGTTCTGGTCAATGCGGCCCTGACTGTTCAGGGAAGCAGATCCGTTGAAGCTGAGCTGCGGCAGAAAGCTGCCGAAGGATGTCCGCCGGGCGGCGCCCGCGTTGCGCGTGACGCCTTCCGCCTGCACCATGGCTGGCTGGACGTCGAGCGCTCGCTGCACCGCCTCGTCCAAGCTCACCTGTAGCGTCACCATCGCCGTGTCGGGCTGCTGCGCCCGCAACGGCGCGATGCCGGCGCCCGCCATCATCACTACTAAGGAAAGTCCCCGCATCAGTGCTGCCCTTGTTTCGAGGTAGTAGTGTCCCGGCCCTCGCGCTCACCACGCTGATGCTCGAGATCGGCCAAGAGTCGCGCGTAGCGGGCCTGCTGGTCGGGCGTGAGCTGCGCGTTGACCTCCGTGCGTACCGCCGCCCGCAGCGAGTCGAGTCTGGGGCGCACCGCGCCCCAGATGGTCTGCATCTCCGCATGGTGACGCACGAACACGGCGCGCACCGAGTCCTGCTGCACCGGCGTCAGGTCGAGGCGCCGGGCGAGGTACGCGGCGATCGCGTCGGGACTGCCGCCGCGCGGCGCCCCGCCTGAATGGTGCCGCCCCAGCGCCCAGCCACCGGCCCCCCCGGCGACGAACACCGCTGCGAGCAGCGCCACCGCCCAGACGCGGGAGCGACCCAGCATGTCGAGGGTCGTCACCGCTCGGGATACCCCGCCAGCAGCAGGCCGGCGTCGGGCGCCTGCACCCCGGCGACTACCGCGCCGGGATCGGTCGCGGCCACCGACGGCCCCGCCTGACGGCCGCCCCGTCCGACGAGCATTCCCGTGACGAGCGCCGCCACGACCGCCGCCGCAATGCCCAGGTGCGCCCAGCGCGCCAGGATGTCGACCACCGGTACGGGCAGCCGCTCGGCGGCAGCCAATACGCGCGCGCGGAACGCGGCGCCGCCCGCGTCGCGCGGCTGCAGCGCCTCGCGCAACGCGGCGCCCAGCGCCCGGTCGGGGCGATGGTTGAACGGCGTCGGTGATTCGCTCATCCCTCTTCCCTCCAATCGGCGAGCAGCGTCCGCAGACGCCGTCGCGCGTGAAACACTTCGGAACGCACGGTGCCTTCCGGGATTCCCAGCACCTCGGCGATCTCGGCGTGGGAGTAGCCTTCCACGTCGAACAACGTCACCGCCAGACGCCGCCGCGGCGACAGCTGCGCGAGCGCCTCGCGCAACCGGCCGAGCAGTGCCTCCCGCTCGGCCACGGCATCGGGTCGCGGGCCTCCCGCGACCAGCCCTTCCTCCAGCGTCTCCGAGCGCCGTACCGTCCGCCGGCGACGCCGGTCCGTGGCCGCGTTCGCCACGATGCGCATCAGCCACGGCCCAAACGGACGCCGTGCGTCGTACTGGTCCAGCTTGACGAGCGCGGCGAGGAACGCATCCTGCGCGGCGTCGTCGGCATCGTCCGGATCCTGCAGCACCGCCCGCGCCACGCGGCGGGCCTGATCCGCGTACCGCTCGACCAGGTCCCCGAAGGCGCCGCGGTCGCCCGCGCGCGCACGGACGGCTAGCGCCGCCTCGTCTGCGTCCCTCCGAGTACGCGCGGCCCCGTCCGGGCGTTGAGGCTCAGTCGACATCTTCACGTTCTCTTGCGCGCCGCTTTCCGAAGCCGTACACCGCGAACCCCAGTGCCAGCCAGAACATCACGGCCGCGATAAGAATGCCCACGACGCGGGGAAAGACGAGCAGCAGGACGCCGAGCGTCAGGAAGAAGAGCGCGGCGCTCCCGGCCAGCATGCGGCGCAGGCCCCCGGCGACCCGGCGCAGGGCCACGACGGCCACGGCGCTCAGCTCGTAGCGGGAGCGCTTGTGTCGCGCCGTCGTTTCCAGCTCCGCGTGACCCCCGGCCTCCGCCGTCGCCGGGGCGGGGACGAGGCGTGGGGGCAGACGGCGCCGGGACTCCAGTACCACCTCGCGGCTCATGAGCAGGTCGCGCCGGAACTGCGCGGCGAGCGTTTCGGCTCCCGTGTGGCTGTCGGCGAGCACGTCAAGCTCGTAATTGCCGAAGAGACTCGAGACGTTCAGGTTGCTCGACCCGACCCGCGCCCAGCGGCGATCGGCGACGAGCGTCTTGGCGTGCATCATGGCCCCGCGCCACTCGAACACCCGGACGCCGGCCCGCAGCAGCTCGCGGTATCCCACACGCGTGACGTTGCGCAGCAACGGGAGATCGCTCGTGCCGGGAACGAGGAGCCGGACATCCACCCCGCTGTGCGCGGCGTCGATCAGCGCGGCATAGAGCGGTGCGGGCGGCACCAGGTAGGCGTCGGTGATCCACAGCCGCTCCCGGGCCGCGGCGGCAATCAGCTGCGTGGCGCGGTAGATCCGTCCCTCGAACGGCACCCCCGCGACTATCTGCACGGTGAAGTCGCCGCAGATATCGGGATCGCCGCAGGCATCCTCCGGGGGCAGCGGCGGGCCGGCCTGCTCCCACGCATCGGCGAACGCCGCATCGAGGACCACTGCGGCCGGACCGCACACCGTGAGCGCCGTGTCGCGCCACGGTTGCCGCCCGCGTGCGGGGTTGCCCGCCCATTCGTCCCCGATGCACAGCCCCCCCGTCATGGCGCGCTCCCCGTCGACCACGGCGAGTTTGCGGTGATCGCGAGTGAACAAATCGAACACGTGCGGCGAGCTGACGGGATGAAAGGCGCGCACCTCCGCACCGGCACGGCGCAGCGCGTTCCAGTAGCCGCGCGACGTCCCGAACGACCCGAGCGCGTCGTACAGCACGCGCACGTGCACCCCGGCGCGGGCCCGCTCGATCAGCACCGCGCTGAAACGGCGGCCGGTCTGATCGTCGCGGATGATGTAGTTCTCGAAATGGATCCAGCGGCGGGCCCCCGCGATGAGCTCGAGCATCGCGTCGAGTGCCGCGGGACTGTGGGCGTGGTGCTGGACCGAATTCCCCTCGATTGGCCGGGCGTGCGCCGCCCGCTCGATGGCCAGCGCGAGCTCGTCCCGGCGTGCGTCCTCCGGCCCGGTCGCGCGCGACGGTTGCGAGCTCACCCCGCGGGCGCCACGCTCGCCCCCAGGCCGAGCGTCCGCTCGACCGGCCGCAGGGCGTCGATGCAGAACGCGATGTGCTCCTCCAGCGGCACGCCGAGCTCCTCGGTCCCCACCCGCACGTCGTCGCGGCTTACGCCGCGGGCAAACGCCTTGTCCTTGAGCTTCTTCTTCACCGACGACACCTCCAGGTCGGCGAAGCTGCGCGACGGCCGCACCAGCACGCAGGCGACGAGGAACCCGCACAGCTCGTCCACCGCGAACAACGTCCGCGCCAAGGCCGAGTCGCGCGGCACGCCGGTGTAGGGGGCGTGTCCCAGGATGGCCCGGCACTGCTCGTCCGACAGCCCGCGCTCGCGCAGCAGCCGTACGCCCCAGGAGGGATGCCCCTCGGTGGGGGAATGCTCCTGATTGGGATACCTCTCGTAGTCGAAGTCGTGCAGCAGCCCGACGGCTCCCCAGGCCTCCTCGTCGGCGCCGGATTTCCTCGCGTAGGCCCGCATGACGGCCTCCACCGCGAGCATGTGCTGGCGCAGGGCGGGGTTCTGCGTGTGCTGCTCCATCAGGGCGAGGGCTTCGGCTCGGTTCATGGCTCCACGTTCCATCGTTCCGCCCACAGCTCGGCCATCAGAATCGGCCACAGCCGCCGGGCGTGATTCCTGGCTCCGGCACGGTGCTCGGCCAGCAGCAGCGCCGTCGGCGCCCCGGGAAACAGGCGAGGCCGCGCCAGGTGCCGGCTGGCCAGGTCGGCGAGGCCGGCGTTCAGCCATCGAGCGACGGGCACGGAGAGCCCGCGCTTGCGCCGCCGGATCACTCGTTCCGGCACGATACCACGCGCCGCTTCCTTCAATATCGCCTTGGTCGTGAAGCGGCGCACCTTCAACCGGGCTGCCCCCGGCAGCGCGAGTTCCAGCACTTCCCGGTCCAGGTACGGCGCCCGGGCTTCGATCGAGGCCAACATGGTACCCCGGTCGACTTTGACGAGGAGATTGTCCGGCAGGTAGGTGAGAAAATCGAGCCAGAGCATCCGGTTGACGGCGTCGTCGGGGAAGCCGTCGAGCCGGCGCTCCAGTTGCTGCGCCAGCCCCGGCGTGGCGCCCAGCGCGCCGAACCAGGCCAGATGCCGTTCCAGCATGGGTCGCTCGGCGCCGGCCACGAACTGCTTCAACAGGAATTCGAAGGTGACCTTGCCGCTCGACACGGGCCACCGCTCGACCACCCAGCGGACCGCCCACCGCAGCGGAGGCGGCACTCGACCATACGCGAGCGCGAGGCGGTGGCCGAGGTAGGTGGGGTAGCCGCCGAACAACTCGTCGGCCCCCTCACCCGAAAGCACCACCTTCACGTCGTTGCGCGCCGCTTCCGCCAGCAGGTAGGTGGGCAGAATCGCGGGGTCGCCTACCGGCTCGGCGAGACTCTCGGTGACGACTTCGAAGGCCCGCTGCAGCGCCGCGTCGTCGGCCCGAACGACGTGGTGGACCGTGTGGATGTCGCGGGTGACGTCCGCGGCGAAGCGGCTTTCGTCGTACCCGCGGGCGGTGAACTGCGCCGCATAGGTGTGAATGCGCTCCCCCGGCATCACGCGGGATGCCGCGCCGGCGAGGAAGGAGGAATCCAGCCCGCCGCTCGTGAACACGCCGACCGGCACGTCCGACATCAGCTCGCGCTGCACCGCGGCGAGCAGGGTCTGGCGCAGCGCCGCGGCGTCGCCCAAACGGGACGGCGCGGATGCGGCGGCCGCTGGCGACCAATACGGGCGCACGGCGACGTTGCGTCCTTCCGCCACGAGCAGGTGCGCTGGGGGGAGCTTGCGGATGCCCTGCAACAGGGTGAGCGGCGCGGGGACGTAGCCCAGGGCGGCGTACGCCGCGGCGGCCTCCTGGTCGAGGCGGCGTGGCTGATCGGGGAAGACGAGCAGCGCCTGCATCTCGGAGGCGAAGCGCAGCTCGCCGTTCACCTGCGTCCAGAACAGCGGTTTCTCGCCGGCGCGGTCGCGCGCCAGCACCAGGCGCGCACGGGCGTCGTCCCACACCGCCAGGCCGAACATGCCGTCGAGACGGGTCACGGCATCCGGGCCGAACCGCTCGTAGAACGGCACGATGTTCTCGATATCGCCGCGCGAGCGGAACGGATAGCCCCAGCCGACCGCCTCGCGCCGCAACGCGGGGGAGTTGTAGATCTCGCCGTTGCAGACCATCCAGACGGCGCCGTCGGGACTCTGGAACGGCTGATCCCCCGTGGTCAGGTCCATGATCGCGAGCCGGCGCGCCCCGAGGCGGGCGCGCTCGTGCCCGACGATGCGCTCGCCGTCGGGTCCGCGATGGGCCAGCGAGTGGGCCATCGCCGCGAGACAATCGGGGTGTGCGAGCGGGGCGCCGTCGAGCGAGACGACGCCAAAGATGCCGCACACTAGCTGCCACCCTCCGCCGTGCACGGGCCATAGGCGGCATAGTGGCTGTCGGCGAACAGCAATGGCAGGTGGGCCAGGTCCGCTCGCGTTGCGCCATCGCCGGCACGCGTCACGAAGACGGTCGGCTCGGCGCAGCGCGCGAGGCGGTCGCGCCACGCATCGGCCGGGAGCAGGGGCGAGCCGGGGACGGTCCGGTACCGGTCCGCATAGTCGGCGATGAAGTTGCTCGTGAGCTCGCGGGCGTTGGCCGTGGCGAGGAGGATCGGGCGGCGCAGGTAGAACGGCAGCGACGGCGGATAGGCGGCGACGGCCACGACCGATGCCCGCGCCGGGATGGTCGTGGCCAGCGTGTACGCCGAGCGGTCGTCGCCCACCGCGCGCAGCATTGGGCCCGAGGCGAAGGGCAGCGCGAGCGTCACGAGGGCGTAGCCGGCGGCGGCGAGGGTGGGGCTGTCGCGCCGGGCCGCGAGGGCCACGAGCGCGGCGGAGACGACCAGCGCCGCGGCGAGCGTCCGGGCGGTGAACGGAATCGCGGCCCGCTCGGGACCGGTGAGAGGGAGCGAGCCGGGAAGCCACAGGGTGAGGGTTGCCAGCGCGAGCGCGAGCACGGCGGCGGCGACGACGAAAGCCCTCGAGCCGCTGCCCGCGCCGTCGTGGGACAGGGTGCGCGCCGCCGCCAGCGCGAACGCCGGCATCAGCGGCAGCACGTACTGCGGCAGCTTCGACTGGTTCAGCGAAAAGAACATCAGCGGCCCCAGCACCCATGCGGCGAGCAGGACCGGGTCGCGGGCGTTCTCGTTCACCTTGCGGGCCAGCCAGGCCCAGCGCGCCCGGGCGACGCTGCAGCGCGACAGCGCGGGCACGAACCACGGGAAGGCAGCGAGCGGCAGGATCGGCAGGAAGTACCAGAACGGCGCGGTCCGGTGAAAGCTCCGCGTGGTCACCCGCTCCAGCGTCTCCCGCACGAAGACGTAGTGCGGGAACTCGGGGATGCGTGCCGTCACCGCGAAGAACCACGGCAGGGCGACGATGGCGAACGCGAGCAGGCCGCGCCACGGGAACAGGCGCCGCAGCGGCACGCCGGTGAACAGCGCCCAGGGGATCAGCGTCGCGAGCGGGATGAGGATCGCCACGGGACCCTTGGTGATCCCGCCCGCGCCGATCGCCCCCCAGGCCAGGACCGGGCGCTCGACAGCGAAGCAGATGATGGCCGTGGTGGTGAAGAAGGACAACGAGCTGTCGAAGATGGTGGTACGGGCGTACGCCGATACCATCGGCATGGTGGCCAGGGCGAGTCCCGCGACCCACCCGGCGGTGCTGCCCCAGCGGCGCCGGGCGAACCAGGCGACGACGGCGATGGTCGCGAGGGTGGCGAGCAGCGCGGGGAGGCGCGCCGCCGCTTCCTTCGGTCCCAGCACTTCCATGCCGAGCGCGGCGGCCGCGAAGTAGACGACGGGTTTGTCGAGGTAGGGGAGCCCGTCGAGATGGGGGACGAGGTAGTTATTCGTCGTCGCCATTTCCCGGGCCACCTCGGCATTGCGCCCTTCGTCGGGATCGAGGAAGCGGTGCCCGCCCAGGTTCCAGCCGAGCGCCAGCGCGGCCGCGGCGAGGAGCAGCAGCCGTGTGCCGGAGGTGCGATCGAGACTAATGGATCCCCGGCGCATCGGGCGTCGCGCCGGGCGGCGGCATCTGGCTGACGCTGAGCGGGACTTCCGCGGCGCGCGCGCCGTCGATGCTGATCTCGAAGCGGTACATGCCGGGGTGCGCGAACGGAACGTCGAAGACGAGGACCGCGGCCGCTTCGATCTCGGTCACGCCGGCGGGGGGCTCGGCGAAGGTGACGCTCCCGCTTCCGCCCAGCACCTCGGCACCCGTCTCGTCGGCCAGGCGGATCTGCACCCGGTGCTCGCCGATCTCGGTGCGCTTGCCTTTCAGCCGCAGGACGAGGTGGAGGCGCGGGTGCATCGCCGGGAACTGCTGCACCCAGATGTGCTGGAAGATGCCCAGGACCGAGATCTTCCCGGCCTGGTCGACCAGCGCGTAGTCGGAGACGACGGCGAAATCCAGGTGCATGGGGGTGCGTGGTGAGTGGTGTTATCCGCCGCCGGATAATACCACCCACCACGCACCGGCACTACGAGCCCCGGCTCACTTCCTGGCCAGATTCACCCACGCCCGCGTCTTCTCCCACGCGAACGCGAGGATTCCCGCGTCACCCTGCGGCTCGAGGGTGATGACGAATTCCTCGACCGGGGCATCCAGGGAGGCCGCCTGCATGTCGACGCGGACGAAGTCCGAGTCGGCGCTGTAGTCGGTGCCCCAGAGGTTGGGCCGCTTGGGGTCGGCGCACTCGGCGGCGGTGGCACAGGGGGCTTTGGTCTGCTTGTTGAAGATGAGCTTCCAGCCGGTGGGCGAAGGCAGGGTCCAGAGCGTGTAGGTCCCGGCGGGAATCGTCTGGCCGGCCACGACGAGGTCGGCGGAGCTGGTGAACCGCGTCGCGAAGTTCGCGCCGGTGCGCCACACCTGGCCCCATGGGACGATGGGGCGCGGCATCTCGCTCTCGGCGCCGAACACCTTGCGGCCGCGCATCGAGGGACGGCCGTAGGTGACGGTG
Organism: Gemmatimonadales bacterium; assembly: GCA_035311125.1. Taxonomy (GTDB): domain Bacteria; phylum Gemmatimonadota; class Gemmatimonadetes; order Gemmatimonadales; family GWC2-71-9; genus DASTHG01. The sequence goes on along the minus strand of DATGDE010000049.1, from coordinate 7,754 downwards.
ATCGCGGCCCCGCCGATGGTGGCCAGCACCGAATCCGACGGCGACAGCTGCCCGAGCGGCCGGGTCGCGAAAGCGGTGGCGAGAGCGTTGAAATCGAGCGCGGTGAGCCGGGTGGAGAGAACCTTCTGGGTCGTGAACCGGCCGTCCACCGCCTGGATCAGCCCGCTGGGGTCGACCCGGAACAGCGTGGCGGCGTCGCCTGCGAAGGCGACGGTGAGCGAGTCGCGGGCGGGGTGGCGCACGACCAGCATCGTCAGGGAATTCGCGCCGAGGGGCAGCGTCGCCAGTGTGTCCTTGCCCGTCGCCCTGGCACGCCGGCCGTACTGCTCGTACATGGCGTAGGAGAAATTGAGGAACGGCAGGGCGCCGTTGGGCGTCGCCACCTTGATCTGGTTGTGCATCGTGTCGCGGGTCACGTCCACGACCGTCGTGTCGCCAAACGTGACCGCAAACCGTACGACCGGAGCCTGCGGGTTGGTGACGTTGCGGTTCGTCATTTCGAAGCGCGACATCGTGCCGTCGCTCTTCAGGGTCCCGGTGTAGTGCCGCTGGATGACCGCGGCGCCGCGCACCAGCATATCGCCCTCGAGCGTGGCGCGCGTGCGGGCGTACTGCTCGACGACGATGGTGTCCTTGCCGAGGGTGACGACGAACGCGCCACGCTCGGTCTGCCCCGCGAGCGGCCCGGCGGCGATGGACAGGACGGCGAACGGCAGGACTGCGATACGCATGAGCGGTTCTCCCTGTGAAGGTCGAAGTCGGTCGGGCGCTACTTCACCCGGACCGACTTCAATTCATCGTTCCCCTTGATCGCGTTGACAACGTCCATCCCCTTGGTGACCTGTCCGAAAACGGTGTGGACGCCGTCCAGATGCCGTTGGGGGGAGTGACAGATGAAAAACTGGCTGCCCCCGGTGTCCTTCCCGGCGTGGGCCATCGAGAGGGTGCCCGCCACGTGCTTGTGGACGTTGCGGTGGGTCTCGCACTTGATGTGGTAGCCGGGTCCGCCCGTGCCGACCGGCCCCTTGCCGGTCTTGGAATAGGGATCGCCGCCCTGGATCATGAAGTTGGGGATGACGCGATGGAACTTGGTGCCGTCGTAGAATCCGGAGTTGGCGAGCTTCTCGAAGTTGGCGACCGTGTCGGGGGTTTCGTCGGCATACAGCTCGAGCTCGATCGTCCCCTTGGCGGTTTCCATCACGGCGGTCTTGTTGGGCATCAGGTCTCCACGGTGAAGTTTTCGTCGGCCTGCGCGGCGGTCTTGGTCCCGGCGATCACGGTCGAGACCGCCGCGTTGTCCAGTACGAACTTGAGGGCCAGCTGCGCGGGGCTGGCCCCGGTGCGGGCGGCCAGTTCGCGGACGCGATGGCCCAGCGCCACGAGCCGGCCCACGTATTGCTGCGGCATGCGCGCCCGGATGTCGCCCTGGTCCCAGGTGCTTTCGAGGGTGTAGCGGCCCGCCAGAAAGCCGTTGGCCAGCGGCTCGCGCACGATCACGCCGATGTTCGCGGCCCGCGCGGCGGGGAAGAAAGCGGATTCCGCTTCGCGGCGCGCGAGATTGTACACCAGCTGCACCGTGTCGGGCATCGTGGACTGGATGGCGGCGAGCCCCTCCTCGGGAGAGTGCACCGAGACGCCGTACGCCCGGATGCGGCCCTCCTTCTTCAGGTCTTCCAGCACGGCGTAGGTCTCCATCGCACCGATCTGCTGCGGCGCCGGATTGTGCAGCTGCAGGAGGTCGACATAGTCCGTGTGCAGTCGCACGAGCGAGCGGCCGAGGGCGAAGCGGATGTAGTCGGGCGTGAAGCTGGCGTCGTGGGTGACCGGAAGCGGGATGTCGGGGGCGAGCCGGTCGTAGGGGACGCCCGCGGCCTGGGCGATCCGGTCGCGCAGCAGGGGATGTACGTCGCGATTGTAGAAGTTGCCGCCGACCTTGGTGGCGATGAGCACCCGGTCGCGCACGCCGGCGAGGGCCGCCCCCAGGATTTCCTCGCTGTGGCCGTGCCCGTACACGTCGGCCGTATCGAAGAAGTTGCATCCCAGCTCCATGGCGCGCCGCACGGCCCGCAGCGATTCCGCATCATCGGTGGGGCCGTAGGAGTTGCCGTAGCGGTTGCCCCCGATCGCCCACCCGCCGAACCCCACCTCGCTCACGGCCAGCTCGGTCCGCCCCAGCAACCGCCGTTTCACGCCAGGAGCGCTCCGAGGGCGTCCGGGGTCGCCACCGGGAGCGAGCAGGTCGTCCCCACGCACACTGTCGCGGCGGGCCGGTCGGCGATCCGGCGCACCACCACTTTGCGCGGCCGGTACGCCTGCAGCGCGAGCAGGTGCATCGCGCAAGCGGGGCCGTCGCCGGCGGGTCCCGACACCTCGATGCGGGTGACGGGATGGACCGCCCAGTCCATCGCGCGCAGCAGCGTGGCGCCGTGCAGGCCGAGGTCGCCGGCCGCGCCGGCGAAGGTGGCGAGCTGGCGGTCGAGCCGGGCGCGCCACTCGGCTGCGTCGGTGAGCGCCCACAGCCGGGCGAGCACGAGGGCGGCCACTCCGTTGGGCGAAGGGGTGGGAGCGTCCTGGATCGGCTTGGCGCGCGCCGCGAGATACGCCCGGCCGTCCTTTCCCCGGGCGAGATCGAAGTATCCGCCGGCGGGCTCGTCCCAATGGGCCGAGTCGCAGAACGTCATGACGGCGATCGCGCGCTCGCGCCATTCGTCCCGGCCGCTCGCTTCGAACGCGTCGAGGAACGCGGCGGCGCTCTGCACGTTGTCGTCGAGCATCCCGCCCGGGCCGGCGCCGGCCCGCCCGAGCACGTGTTGCATCCCGCGCCCGGCGTCCCAGGATTCGCTCCAGATGCGTTCCAGCACCTTGACGGCGAGCGCGTTGCACTCGGGCCGGTCGAGCACCGCGCCGGCGCGCAGCAACGCCGAGGCCATCATCGCGTTCCAGTTGACGTACGCCGTCGCGTCCACGTAGGGGGCCCGGCGCCGCTCGCGCGCGGCCTTGAGCTTGCGGATCGCGGAATCGAGCAACGACTGCTCGGCGTCGCCGGCGGGCTCGCCCCGGCGCCACAGCACGTTCTTCGCCGGATTGTGGGGCATCTCGCCGTCGGGCTCGATGTCGAAGACGCGGCGCGCGACGTCGAGCTCCGCCGCGGAGAGCGCCGCGCGGGCCTCGGCCAGCGTCCAGGTCCAGTAATCGCCGTCGTCGCCGGGTCCCACGTCGGCGTCCTGCGACGTGTAGAACGCGCCCTGCTCCCTGTCGGCCAGCACCTCGAGGACCCAGTCGACGATCCCCGAGGCGACGTCGCGCCAGCGCGGGTCGGCGAACGCCGCGAACCCCGCGAGGTACGCCTGCAGCAGCTCCGAGTTGTCGTAGCTCATCTTCTCGAAGTGCGGCACGATCCAGCGCGCGTCCACGGAATACCGGTGGAATCCACCTCCCAGGTGATCGCGGATGCCGCCCCGCGCCATGCCGAGCAGCGTCTTCTCGGCGACCTCGCGCGGCCAATCTTCCCGTGTGTCGTGCCAGCGCCCGATGAGGAGCTCGAGGGCGGCGGGGTGGGGGAACTTGGGCGCGTCGCCGAAGCCCCCGTAGCGCACGTCGAACAGCCGGGCCATCCGCGACACTGCTGCGTCGATCAGCCCCTGGCTGACGTCCCCGCCCTTCGCCTCGTCGAGCGACTCGGTGACGTGACGCCGGATCGCCTCCGCGTTGCCCGCGACCTTCGCCCGATCTTCGCGGTACAGCCGGGCGATGTGCTGCAGCATCGTGGCGAAGCCCGGCCGCCCATGGGGATTGTTCTCGGGAGGGAAGTACGTGCCGCCGAAGAACACTTCGCCGGCCGGGGTCAGGAACGCCGTGAGCGGCCAGCCCCCCTGGCCGGTGAGCGCCTGCACGGCGCGCTGGTAGCGCGCATCCACGTCGGGGCGCTCGTCACGATCGACCTTGATACAGATGAAGTCGCGGTTCAGGATCTCGGCCACCGCGGGGTCTTCGTAGGACTCGCCGTCCATCACGTGGCACCAGTGACACCACACGGCGCCGATGTCCAGCAGGACGGGCTTGTCGTCTTCGACAGCCCGTGCGAACGCCGCATCACCCCAGGGGAACCAGTGGACCGGCTGATGTGCCGCGGACTTCAGGTAGGCGGAGGGCTCGGCGGCGAGCAGGTTGGCCATGAACGTGGGAATCTACCCACGGCTCACCCCTCGAGGTACCGCACCGCGGTCCGGGTCAGCAGCTCGGCTCCGATCGTCAGCGCGGCTTCCTCGATGTCGAAGCGGGGACTGTGGTGGGGCGCGGAGGTCCCGTCGGCGCGCCCCGAGCCCACGAAGGCGAAGCAGCCGGGGACGCGCCGGAGGAACCAGCTCATGTCCTCTCCCCCCATTGTCCGGACTCCCTCCCGCACACGTCCGGTCCCCACGACTGCTCCCGCCACGTCCTTCATGAGGGCGGTGATCGTGACGTCGTTGACCAGCGGACCGGTGAGGCGGCGGAACCGGACCTCGGCCGTGGCGCCGAACGCCACCGCGAGCCCCCGCGCCGTGTCCTCCACCAGGCGCGGCGCGCGCTCGTAGAACATCCCGCCGAACGTGCGCACGGTCCCGCGCAGCGTGGCCTCGTTCGGGATCACGTTGAACGCGTGGCCGGCCGAGACCTGGGTCACCGACACGACGCCTGCTTCGAACGGATCGCGCCGCCGGGACACGAGGCTCTGCAGCGCGGTGACGATGTGGGCGGCGATCAGCACCGGATCGACCCCGAGGTGCGGCATCGCGGCATGCCCCCCCGCGCCGGTGACCGTGATGTCGAACTCGTCCACGGACGCCATGACGGGGCCCGGCATCAGGCCGATCGTCCCGACCGGCAATTCGTTCCACAGGTGGATGCCGACGGCGGCCTGGACGTCGGGCGATGCGAGGACGCCCTCGTCGATCATGGCGGTCGCTCCCCCCGACAGCTCTTCGGCGGGCTGGAACGCGAACTTCACGGTTCCCGGCAGGGACAGCGCGGCCAGGCGGCGCGCCACCTCGAGCCCGATTGCCACGTGCCCGTCGTGCCCGCAGGCGTGCATCCGGCCGGCGTGGCGCGAGCGATACGGGACGTCGTTCGCCTCCTCGACGGGGAGCGCGTCCATGTCCGCGCGCAGCAGCAGGCAACGCTCGCCCGTCCCCCTGACCCCGAGCACGCCGGTGCGCCCGACGCCGGTGCGGACCTCATAGCCGAGCCCGCGCAGCCGCTCGGCGGCGAGGGTCGCGGTGCGCGTTTCCTGGAATCCCAGCTCGGGATGCTGGTGCAGGTCGCGGCGGTCGCGGATCAGCGACGCTTCGTCAACCGGAGGGAGGTTCACGGGCTCAGACTCGCGAGCTCGGACACAGATCGTTGATCCGGCAACTCTCACACTTCGGCCGCCGAGCGATGCACGTCTTGCGGCCATGGAGAATCAACAGGTGCGAGAAGATCGTCCAGTCCTTTCGGGGGACGAGCGTCACCAGGTCGCGCTCGATCTTCTCGGCCGTCGTCTCTTTCGTGAGCTTGAGCAGGCCGCTGATGCGCTGCACGTGGGTATCGACCACGATCCCTTCGTTCTTTCCGAACGCGTTTCCCAGCACGACGTTGGCGGTCTTGCGGCCGACGCCCGGCAGCGCCACCAGCGCGTCCATCGTGTCGGGCACCTGGCCGCCGTGGCGCTCGACCAGCGCCTGCGCCATGCCGAGGATCGATTTGGTCTTGTTGCGGAAGAAGCCGGTGCTCTGGATCTCCCGCTGGAACTGCTCGGGGTCCGCCGCGGCGTAGTTGGCGGCGGTGCGGTACTTGGCGAACAGGGCCGGGGTGACCATGTTGACCCGCACATCGGTGCACTGGGCCGAGAGAATCGTGGCGACGAGCAGCTGCAGCGGGTTCTCGTGGTCGAGGGCGCATTTCGCTTCGGGAAACTCCCGTCGCAGCCGGGCCACGATCTTGCGGGTGCGCGCCCGGCGCTCGCCCGGGCCCTCCAGGGTCCGGGCGCCCTTCTTCTTTATGGTGCGCCGGGGGCGGTTCATGCGCGGCGCCGCCGCCCGGCGAACGCCAGCAGCCCTGCCGCGTCGCGCGTGTTGAGCACGTCCGGCGCGGTGAGCCCGCCTTTGCGCGCCACGCCGACGCCGATGGAGACATTGGCCATCCCGGCGGTCGAATGCGCATCGGCGCCGATCGAGATCGTCACGCCCAGCTCCCGTGCGCGGCTCAGCACGCGCCAGTCGAGGTCGAGGCGGTGCGGGTCGGCGTTGACCTCGACGGCGACGCCTCGCGCCGCGGCGGCTGCGAGCACGCGCTCCAGGTCGAGGGGGTAGGGCTCGCGCGCGAGGAGCATCCGCCCGGTAGGGTGGCCGAGGATCGTGAGACGGGGGTCGTCCATGGCGCGCAGCAGCCGGGCGGTCATCGCCTCGGCCGTCATGCCGAAGCTGGTATGGATCGAGCCGATCACGAAATCGAAGCGGTCCAGCACGTCGGGGCCGTAGTCGAGGCTGCCGTCGGCCAGGATGTCCGCCTCGACGCCCTTGAGGACGCGGCAGCCCTCGCCGCTCCGGTTCACCGCGTCGATCTCGTCATGCTGGCGCGGCACATCGCCGGCCTTGAGGCCGCCCGCATACGCCGCCGAGCCCGAATGATCGGTGATGCCGATCCACTCGTAGCCCGCCGCGCGCGCCGCCGCGGCCCACTGCGCAATCGTCGTGGAGCCGTCGGAATAGTCGGTATGACAATGGAGGAACCCCTTCAGATCCCCCTCTTCCACGAGCCGGGGCAGCCGCCCCGCCTCTGCGGCGGCGATTTCGCCCAGCCCTTCGCGCAGCTCCGGGGCGATCCAGGGGAGCCCCGCCGCGCGATAGACACCCGCCTCGTCGGAGAACGGGCGGCGCGCATCGAAGCCACGCGCCTCGAGCTGGTGGAGGTGTGCGGCAGAGCCGGTGGCCCGCACCCAGGCGGTGCCGAAGTCCGCCGCGCTGGCGAGGAACACGTCGGCGACGAGCCCCGATTCGAACCGCAGGGTGACCGCGCCCTCCGCGCCTACGAATTCGGTGACGCGCGGCGTCTCCCCGAGCCGCCGCACCAGCGCCGTCGCGGCGCCCGGCGCGTGCTGCACCACCAAATCCACGTCGCGGATGATTTCGCAGCGGCGCCGGAGGCTGCCGGCGATCTCCACCCGCTCGACGCCGGGCTCGGCCGCGAGCGCCCGCTGCAGCGACTCCGCCTCGGCCCGGGCGTGATGGCACAGATGGAACTCGCCGGCGCGGCGCAGGGAGGCGATGCCCTTGCGGACTTTCTCCGCGGTCTTCGCCCCGAACTGCGGCAGGGCGGCGAGCCGGCCATCGGCCGCCGCCTGTTCGAGGTCGGTGAGGGAGTCGATCTGCAGGGTTTCGTGGATGCGGCGCACCTTGGAGACGCCGAGTCCCGGGACGCGCAGCATTTCGAGCAGTCCGGGCGGCACCTGCTCGCGCAGCTCGTCGAGAAAGCTCGAGCGGCCGGTGGTGGCCAGCTCGCGGGCGACCGCCAGGGTGCCCTTGCCGATGCCCGCGATGTCGGCGAGCTCGCCCGAGCGAACCGCCGCGTCGAGGTCGCCGGGATATTCGGCCAGGGTGCGGCCGGCGTTCTCGAACGCCCGGATCCTGAACGGGTTGTCGCCCTTGATCGCCAGCGACGCGGCGATCTGCTCGAACACCTGGCGCACCGCCTGCCGGTCCATGGCGGGCAACGTACTGCAAGTACGGGGGACGGGG
>DATGDE010000048.1:0-7209 GCA_035311125.1 Gemmatimonadales bacterium | reverse complement strand
CGGCCCGGCCTGGCGGCGGGTTGGTTGCTTGCAGCAAGCCTATGCGTCGTAGCGCTGGGCGCGATCGGCTGGATCCGTCAGTGGTTCGGGGTGGCGGAGCGTCGCCGGGTGGCGGGTCTCTCGCTCGTCGTGCTGGCCCTGTATGCGGCGGGCCAGGCCGTGGCGGGCGTGCCCGTGAAGGCGGCCGTGCGTCGAGCGGCACAGACGCGATTCGGGCCCGGCGCGACATGGGCGGCGCTGACCCGCGTCGGCAGACCGTTCGAATGGGAGCCGATCTACGCCTCGCGCGACTCCGTGGCCGGCCCGGACTGGACCCTGCCCCGCCATCTGAACGACACGCGCGTTCAATGGGCCCTGCGGGAATCGGTGGGAGGGCGGGCACTGGGCGGATTCGCCCGTTTCCTCGCGGCCGAGGTGGACTCCGGCCCGGCTGGGAGCGCTGTGACGCTGCGCGACGCGCGCTATGCGCGCACGGGCAGCCACGGCTGGGGTGTGGTGACGGTTCCGTTACCTGTCGTCGCGCGACCCCGCTGACGCCGTCGGTTAGATTCGACAACCGTGCCCGACACTCCCCCCGTCGATCTCCTCAGCGGCATCACGCCGGCGCTCGAGCCCGATTTCCGGCTCGACCACCTGGTGGAGCTCTCGCGCGAGCGGGCGCTGTACCGGGCGTGGGACCGCCGGCTGAAGCGCAGCGTGGCGTTGCGAGTGCACTTGATCCCGGATTCGCCCGGCCGCGCCTGGTTTCTGCGGGAAAGCGAGACGCTGGCGGCCCTCAATCATCCGGCGGTGCGCCACGTGTATGCCGCCGGTGAGGTCGGGCCGTTCGCCTACCGCACCACCAACTGGATCGACGGCGAGAGTCTCGCCGAGGCGATGCGACGCGGGCCGCGCCCGATTCCGAGCGTCATGTCGCTGGTGCGGGATCTGCTGGGCGCGCTGGAGCACGCCCACGCCCGTGGCATCATCCTCCGCCGGATCGTGCCGACCACGCTGATCCTGGAGCTGTCGGGGCGCGGGGTCGTTACCGACCTGCGGTACTCGAACTGGTGCCTCTCCCACGTGCCGGCGGACGATCCCGCACAAGCGACGCCGTTCGCCGCGCCGGAAGTGCGGGCGCGCGAAGCCGGGGAGCCGGCGAGCGACGTGTACGCCGTCGGGGCGATCGTGTATTACGCCCTCACCGGCCGGGAGCCGGAGACGCCGCCGGTTCCACCGCGATCCTTGCGTCCCGCGGTGCCGTCCGCGGTGGAACGCGTGGTGCTGCGGGCGCTGCGGCCGACGCCGCGCGAGCGCTACTTCACGCCCACCGAGATGCTCGAGGACTTCGTGTCCGACGCCGGCGTGTTCCACGAGCCGGCCGCGGCCCCGACCACGAGCGAGAAGGGTTTCGAGCGCCGCCTGCGCCGGGCGCTCGGCGACGACTACGAGCTGCTCGAGGAAATCGGGGCGGGCGGATTCGGCCGGGTGTACCGGGTGCGCGACCTGGGCCTGGAGCGCGAAGTGGCGATCAAGGTCTTGCACCCCCAGCTCACCGCCGATCCCGGCGTGATGGAGCGGTTCCGGCGCGAGGCCATGCTCGCCGCCCGGCTGCGCCATCCCAACATCGTCAGCATCTACGATATCCAGAGCCGTGCCGGGCTGCAGTGGTACGTGATGGAGCTCGTGCCGGGCGCCAATCTCGCGCAGATCGTCAAGAAGGACGGACCGTTCCCGCCGCAGAAGACGCTCCGGGTGCTGTTCGAGGCGCTGAGCGCGCTGGGACACGCCCACGCGCTGGGGCTCGTGCACCGCGACATCAAGCCCGAGAACATGCTGCTCGAGCCGACCGGCCTGCTGCGGATCACGGATTTCGGGCTGGCACTGGCGCTGCGCGGCGACCGCTTCGGCGGGGCGACGTCGCGCAGCGGCACGCCCCAATTCGCGGCACCCGAGCAGCTGCTGGGCGAGCGGGTGGATCCGCGCACGGACCTCTACTCCCTCGGCGCGGTCGCGTATTTCACCTTGCTGGGCCATGCTCCGTTCGAGGGGCCGACGCCCGAGGCCATCCTGGCGATGCAGACGACGGACACCATCCCGGCGCTGCGCGAGGCACGGCCGGATGTGTCGCGCGAGATCGAGGAGGTGCTGCGGCGCGCAGTGCGGGGCGACCCGGCGCAGCGCTACCCCAATGCGGCAGCATTCCGGGAGGCACTGGATCTGGCGACGGGGGGCGTGTTGAAGAAGATGCTGGCGCTGCTCAGGGTGAGTTGACGCCCAGCACCTTCGCCGCCTTCTTCACGTCTCGCGGCTTCACCCACAGGATCGCACCGTAGCGCCCCATCCCGGCACACACCGCGTCGGTCGCCGTGACGTTGATCTTCGCCGCCGCGAGCTTCTCGTAGAGGCCCGCGACCGCGCCCGGCCGATCCTCTCCGCTGATCAGGAACACCTTCTTGGGACCGGTGAGCTTGATCTTCGCCGCCTTGGCCGCGGCGAGGAATGCCGCCGCATCTTCCGGCACGAAATCGATCTGGGTGCGACGCGCCTCGGGGAATCCCGAATACGCCAGGAGATTGACCCCGGCGCTCCGCAGCACGTTCAGCACGCGCACGCCCTCGCCGGGCTTGTCGGGGACGGTCGTGTAGTAGTAGTCCTTCAACGAGATGGAGTCGGGCAAGGTCGCCTCGCAGCGGGGGGATCCCGGAAGCGATCGCAAATCCGCGGAGGCGCCTCGCGACGTCCCGAATGCAACGGAGGGCATCCCATGCGGCGCAATCCCTTGGTGTTCGTGTTGGCTGTGGCCGTGACGGCCTGTTCGGGATCAACCATGACGGGTGTGAACGGCGGCGGGGGTGGCGGCGGAGGGGGCGGAGGGGGAACCAGCGCCTCGGTCACGATTCGAGACTATTCGTTTTCGCCAGAGTCCATCACGATCAAGGCCGGCAGTCCCCTGACCTGGACGAACAACGGTCCCTCGACGCACACCGTGACGAGCGACTCGACGGGGGTGTTCGACAGCGGCATGCTGTCACCGCCCATGGCGAGCATGGATCCCTACGGCGGCACGTCGTCGGGCCAGACGTACACGATGACGTTCCAGACCCCCGGCACCTTCGCATACCACTGCTCGAACCACCCGACGATGCACGGCACCGTCGTCGTGCAGTAGGTCAGCGCCAGCGAAAGATCCTCACCGCCACGGCGAAGCTCAGCGCCCCCCACAGGGCCACCACTCCGAGCGGCAGCGCCACGCCCGCGAGCGAGGCCCCGTCGATCATCACGCCCCGCAACGCGTCATTCAATCCGGTCAGCGGCAGCGCCTTCACGAACGGCTGCAACGCTTCGGGAAACCGGGCGTAGGAGAAGAACGTCCCCGACAGAATCCACATCGGCAGCATCACGAGGTTCATGAGGCCCGACACCGCCTCGACCGTCTTCGCCCGGCTGGCGACCAGCAGCCCCAGCCCGGCGAAGGAGAACGCGCCGGTCAGCGTCACGGTCCCCAGGGCGACCAGTGACCCTCGCACGCCAACGTCGAATACCAGCCAGCCGAACCCGATCAGGGCCGCGACCTCGAGCACCAGGAAGACGAGTCGCGACAGCATGTAGGAGAGCAGGTACTCGCCCTTGCGCATCGGCGTGGCGAGAAAGCGCTTCAGCAACCCCTTGGTCCGCGCCTGGACGACGGTGAACCCGACGCCCCACAGCCCGCTCCCCATGAGGTTCATGCCGAGCAGTCCCGGGATGAGAAAATCGATGTAGCGCGAGCCGGGCTCGGTGGCGCGATCGTCGCGCACCAGAACCGGGTCGGCCCGTCCGCGCTGGCGCTGCAACGCCTCGTCCACCTCGAGGCGGGCGAGACGGCTCTCGGTCCGTGTCGAATCGTAGCGGTACACGACGGGATCACCCGGCACGACGACGAGCGCGACACGCCCGGTGCGCAACGCCGCCCGAGCGGCGGCGCTGTCCAGCACCACGGCGGCGAGACCGGGAGCAGTCTCGAGGGTGCGCGCCACGACGCTGTCCTCCGCACCGCGCGCCACGCCGATGCGCAGCTCGCCTGGGCCGCGGTTCTTGAACGCGATGCCGAGTGCGAAGGCCAGCACGATCGGGAATCCGAACACCCAGAAGAGGGCCTCGGGCTCCCGGTAGAAGCCCCGCATCCAGGCGAGCGTGAGCTGCGCCAGCGGACGATCAGTCATCGCGAATGCGACGCCCCGTGAGCGACACGAAGACGTCCTCCAGGGTGGCGTGGTGCGTGGTGAGCGATGCCAGGGCGAGCCCCCGCCGCTCCAGCGTCCCCATCAGCGCCGGGATCGTATGGTGCAGCTCCGCCACCGTCAGCGACACGACCCCGTCGGTGGAGCGCACGGCACGCACGCCCGGAAGCACGTTCAGCTCGTCGTCCCACCCTTCCGGCTCCGCTCCCGCCACCGTGAACTCCACCACGTGCTCGGCGCCGAGGCCGGCGATCAGCTCGCGCGGCGTGCCCAGGGCGATCACGCGGCCGTGATCCATGATCGCCACCCGGTCGCACAGGCGCTCCGCCTCCTCCATGTAATGCGTCGTCAGCAGAACGGTATTCCCGGCGGCGCGGAACCCCGCCACCACGTCCCACAGCTGACGCCGCGATTGCGGGTCGAGGCCCGTGGTGGGCTCGTCGAGAAACAGCAGCTCGGGCCGGTTGACCAGCGCGCACGCCACCGCGAGTCGCTGCTTCTGGCCGCCCGAGAGCTTGCTGTACCAGGCGCTCCGCTTCTCGCCCAGCCCCACCAACCCCAGGACTTCTTCCACGCTGTGCGCCCGGGTATAGAAGCTCGCGAACAACCGGATGGTCTCTTCCACCGAGAGCTTTTCCGGCAGCTTCGTCTCCTGGAGCTGAATGCCCAGCCGCTCCCGCAGGCTCCGGTCTGCCGCGCCCCCGCTCCAGGGTCGGCCGAGCACTTCCACCACGCCGGCATCGGCCGGGGTGAGACCCTCGAGGATTTCGACGGTGGTGGTCTTGCCGGCGCCGTTGGGCCCGAGGAGGCCGAAGCATTCCCCGGCTGGTACCGTGAGATCGAGACCCGCCACGGCGGTGACGTCGCCATAGCGCTTCACGAGGCCGGCGCAGCGGATCGCCGGCGGTGGTGCCGCGCTCACTCGGGTCGGTTCGGCTCGGCCGTCGAGGCGGCCGTCAACGCCCGCTCGAGCTGAAACGCGAGGCTCGCCGCCCCATCGTTCAGCGTCCGGAGCTTCATCAGGAGTCCCGACGAGCGGTTGGCTGCGACGGAGAGCTGCCCGGCGACGTCGGCGATCGTCCCGATATTGGCGCTCACGGCCCGGGCCCGGAACTTCGAGCACTCGCGCGCAATCTGGCTGCCGATGTCCTGGAGCACCTGTGGCCGGGACGCGCGGTTGGACTCGAGCTCACCGATGAGTTTTCGGATGCGGGCGAGGCTCTTCTGGAACTCCCCGATCAGCTGGATCCGCTCCGCCTGGAGGGGGGTGAGCTTGGGATCGGCCATGGGACAAAAGATAGCCCGGACGTGGCCGCGCAGCATTGCGCGAGCCCGGCGCGCGTGTAGCATATTACGAAGTGGCGTGGGATGTGGGCGGTGGGACGTGGCGAGGGCCGTCACCTGCCGCGCTTCTACCTCTTCACATCCCACGCTTCTTCCTACTACTGCAGGGCAACCGCCTCTCCGAGCACCCGCCCGTCGAGCAGCGAGAGCGGCGCGAGCCCCAGCAGACGCGCCAGCGTCGGGGCGATATCCACCGTGTTGGCGCGCGCGCCGTAGGCCCCCGCCCGCACACCCTTGCCCCAGAAAATCAGCGGCACATGCGCGTCGCGGTCGGTCGGCTGCCCGTGCGCTGCGTAGCGCACACCGCCCGCGTAGGCCCAGGCATCCCAGTCGGCCAGCGTGACGACCAGACCGATCCCGGCGTCCGGCGGAACGAGGTGGCGCCAGCGCCGCGCCACAGGATCCGCCACCGTGTCGGCCGCCGCGAGCGACTCGGGGCGGTCCACTCGTGCCACGCCGGGGACGGTACGGATGCGACTGGCCACGTCGGCGAGCACACTGTCGATCGGGATGCGGAGCGCTGCGAGCCGTCCGTTATCCCTGACGAACAGCAACCCCGTGTCGAAGTCCAGCCAGGCCCGCGGTGTGGCGGAGCCAGTCTTGCGATCGAGCTGCTGATTCACGGCGGCGATCAGCGTATCCACGCTCACCCAGCGCGCCTCGGGATGGCCGTGGACCTGGGAGAATTCCGGGAACGGCGTCACGCCGTGATCCGCCGTGAGCACGACCAGGAGGTTGTCGCGACCGTAGCGGTCCGTCAGCCGGCCCAGAAACCATCCCAGATACCGGTCGAGCCGCAGCACCTGATCGTGAATCTCGCGCGAGTCGGGTCCGAAGGTATGGCCGACGTAGTCGGTGGCCGAGAGACTGACCGCGAGCAGGTCGGTCGCGCCCCGCCGGCCCAGCTGGAGCGCCTCGGTGCCGGCGAGCGCGAACGCCAGCGTCAGCGAATCCATGAGCGGCGTCGTCATGATCGCGACGGCCGCGCGGTTGCTGTCGGTCGGCAGGCGATGGGGGAAACTCAGATCGTGACCGCCGTTCTCCCACGGGACGCTGTCGGGCTCGGCATAGGCCGAATCCGCCAGCAGCGTGCGGATCTCCCGGCCGGCGGCACGAAACGGCAAGCGCAGCGCGTTGAAGGACCGCACCCACGGCGGTAGCGAATCGCGATAGTAGCGACTCGTCGTGAACACCCCGTCCTGGTACCAGTACACCTCCTGCCGTGCCGTGCCGACGGGGAGAATCGCTCCCCGGTCCTTGCGCGACACCGACAACGCCCGGCTGGCCGGCTGCGCAGCCACGAGCCAGTCGAAGAATTCGGTACCGCGGAACCGCCGCGGCGAGGCTCCGGGGCCACTCACGTCCAGGAGCGGCGCCGTGGAATCGCCGACCCCCAGGTTGTTGGTGATGATCCCCGTGTGGAGAGGCCAGCGCCCCGAGAGCACGGTCGAATGGCCCGGCGCCGTTTCCGTGACGGCATGATCCTGGAAGGCGTTGGAGAAGACGGCCCCCGAGGTCAGCAGCTGCGCCAGGCCGCCGCTCAACTGCGAGCGCCAGCGCGTGAGGTAATCCGCCCGCAGCTGGTCCACGGTGATCATCACGACCAGCTTCGGCTTCAGCGGCGCCGCAGGATGCGCCGGACCGGCCAGCGCGAGCAATACCG
>DATGDE010000047.1:0-1678 GCA_035311125.1 Gemmatimonadales bacterium | reverse complement strand
AGCCATACCGGGGGCTCGGGAACCTCGCCGCGCATCAGGTCGTCGAGCGTTTCCCGCGGACGCGCGACGAAGTACTTGTCGCCTTCCACCATCACCTCGGGCGGCCGAGGCCGCTGGTTGTAGGTCGAGCTCATGACGAATCCGTAGGCGCCCGTGCCGAGCATGGCCAGCAGCGCCCCCGGCTCCACAGCGGGCAGCTTTCGGTCGAGGGCCAGGAAATCGCCCGATTCACAGATCGGCCCCACCACGTTCACGACCCGCTCCGGCCCGGCGCCGTCCTTCAGCGGGACGATATCGTGATGGGCATGGTAGTGGCTGGGACGCACGAAGTCCGTCATCCCGGCGTCCACGATGACGTACTCCTTTCCCCCGGAGTGCTTGTGGTACAGCACGCGGGTGAGCAGCAGTCCGGCGTTGGCCACGATGTAGCGGCCCGGCTCGCACAGGAGCATCAGCCCCGCGGCACGGATCGGGGGCACCACCGCGTCCGCGAACGCCCTGGGCGACGGCGCCCGCTCGTCGAAGTAGCGCACGCCCAGGCCCCCGCCCACGTCGAGCGCCTCGAGCGTGGTGATCCCGGACGCCCGGATCGCCGCCACCAGCTCGAGCAGCTTCACGGTCCCGCGGTGATAGGGCTCCACGTCCGTCAGCTGCGACCCGAGGTGCATCGCCAGCCCGCGGAGCTCGAGCTGCGGCTCGGCCGCGACGCATCGCGCCACGTTGACGACGTCGTCGAACGGTACGCCGAACTTGGCGGTCTTCTCACCTGTCTTCGTGTACGGATGCGTGCGGGCGGCGACGTCGGGGTTCACCCGGATGCCCACCCGGCAGCGCAGTCCCGTGCGTCGCGCCGCCGCGATGAGCGCGTCCAGCTCGTTCGTCGACTCGATGTTCAGAAAACCGATACGCGACCGGATGGCCTCCTCGAGCTCGACCGCCGTCTTCCCCACCCCCGAGAAGACGATGTGATCGGAGGCGAACCCGGCGGCATGGGCCCGCCGCAGCTCTCCCACCGACACGATATCCGCGCCCGCGCCGAGCTGCTGCAGCACGCGCAGCACGGCGAGATTCCCGTTCGCCTTGACCGAGTAGCAGATGCGATGCGGAATGCCCTGCAGCGCATCGTCCAGCGCATGGAATTGCGCGCGGATCAGGTTCGCCCCGTAGATGTAGGCTGGCGTGCCGACACGGACCGCGATCGCCTCGAGCAACGCCGGATCGAAGCCTAGTACGCCTGTGCCCACACCGCCTCGGCCACGCTGGGTTTGCCGCACCACATGCACGTCCGCGGCGCCTCGGGCGAGCGGAACTCGGGATCGGGAAGGACCCGTACCGTCGCACCCGTCATGTCCTTGATCGCCGCCTCGCACTCCCCGCCGCCGCAGAAGCCGCCGTAGGCGAAGCCCCCCTGGTCCTGCATGAACTCCACGAACTTTTCCTTGGTGACCCCGCGGATCGAGGCGGCCTCACGCCGCTCCCTGGCGGCGGCGAACAGCGCCGCCTGGATCTCCTCGAGCGCCCGTGCGGCGGTCGCGGCGATGCCGGAAAGCGGCACCGGGGTCTTGCCGCCCGTGCGGCGCGCGGCCATCGCCTGATCGGCGGCGACATCCTTCGGTCCGATTTCGAAGCGCAGCGGCACGCCCCGCGCCTCCCACTCGAAGTACTTGGCGCCGGGCTT
>DATGDE010000046.1:0-8478 GCA_035311125.1 Gemmatimonadales bacterium | reverse complement strand
GGGCTACTTCGTACCGGCGGCGCTCATCCTCGCCGTCGGCACCGTTCTCGTGGTAGTGATGCGTCGCTGGGTGCGCAGTGCACCGCAGCCGCCCCCACCGAGTGCGACCCCCGAAGCCTCCGGGGCGAGTCCGGCCGAGCTCGAGCGGCTGCGCGAGGCCCTGCAGCACACCGACGCATGAATCCCGCGTTCGAGCTGATCCTGGGCGTGCTCCTCGCGGCGGGGGGCGTGTATTTCGTGCTCCGCCCGATCTTCTCCCCGCCGCCCGCGGGCGCGCTGGAGAGCGGCGTCGTGGATGCCGGGCCGGACCCCGATGACGACATTTCTCCTCGGACCACGGCGCTGCGGGCGCTCAAGGAGATCGAATTCGATCGCGCCACCGGCAAGCTGGCGGATGCGGATTACGAGGCCTTGAAGGGGAAGTACACGGCCGAAGCGCTCGAGGCGCTGCGTCAGGACGTTCCCACCAAGCCCACGGCCGAGCCGGCGGGCGCACGCCGAGCGGCCTCGGCAGGTGGTCCGCGCGCGTCGGTTCCCGCACGTGCCTGTCCCACGCATGGCCCCCGCCCCGAATCCGAAGCGGAGTTCTGCTCCCAATGCGGGCGCCGGCTGGCGGCGGCCCCTGGCTACTGTCCTCGCTGCGGTACGACGGTGCAACCCGACGCGCGCTTCTGCGCGCGCTGTGGAGGGCGCGTCGCGGCCTGAGCGGTGGTGACACCCGTCACCACCGAGACTCCTGCGATCCATCCGGTTAACGCGTGGCGGGGGAAGGCGTCTGTTGCTCGGTTCTCGGGCAGC
The DNA here is from genome assembly GCA_035311125.1 of Gemmatimonadales bacterium. Taxonomy (GTDB): domain Bacteria; phylum Gemmatimonadota; class Gemmatimonadetes; order Gemmatimonadales; family GWC2-71-9; genus DASTHG01. The sequence continues at coordinate 7,680 of DATGDE010000046.1, read as the reverse complement.
AGGTCGCACTCCACAACGCACAGGAGCCGCACGATGCGCACGTCCCCTCTCGCCCTCGCGAGTCTCACCGCCGTCGCCCTGATCGGGACGGCCTGCAGCGACAGCTCGACCGCGCTCGACACCGATCAGACGCAGGTGCGGGCGGCCTACGAGGCGCTCACCGGCTACACCGACGACGATTTCGGCGACACGGGCGCCGTCGGCACCGCGGCGGTGGCGCCTGCCTTCGACAGCTATGGCGTGCTCGACACCGCGATCGCGCCGCTCTTCTGGGGCCGCGACCGCGTGTTGCGCGGCGGCCCGCGCCCGGTCGTGACCCTGAACATCGTCGTCCAGGGCGATTCCGCCTGGGTGACGCGCGGCGTGAGCTTCCAGGGCATCTTCCTCGCCGATACGTCGGCGGACGGCATCTTCAATCCGTCCAGCAAGCCGTTGGCCGACGGGGTGCAGCAGCGGGCGGTGTTCGTGCGCGATGCGGCGGCTCCGAGCGGATGGCGCGCGGTATCGCTCACGCTGCTCGATTGGCAGCCGACGGCCACCGACCGGCGGACCGTGCAGATCGAGCGGGTGGCGGTCTACCGCAACGACACGCTCCAGCTCGAGGTCGGGAACCCCGACTCGCTGATCGCCGTGGATGCGCACATCCCGCTGTTTCATCAGGGCGACACCGTGCGGGTCGACGCGCATGTCGCCAACACCACCGGCGGGTTGTTCTCGCCGGCGACGTTCGCCTTCCTGCACGTCCGGCACGCCGATCCCACCGGGATCCGGTGGCGTCGCGTCCGCATGACCGACGCCGGGAATGGAGACTTCTCGCTCGCATGGATCGTGCGCTACACCGGCCGCGACAGGTTCGTGGTGGATGCGCTCGACGCGGCCACGTTGCAGCTCGGGACTGCGGACAACTATCGTGCCAATGAGTGGGGGATCCCCTTCCGGGTCGAGTAGTCGCAGCGAGTGTCGCTGCCGGCGGTGGGCGCGCGCTGCGTGCCCGCCGCCCTTGCTTTTCCCCGTCCGCCTTCGCTAATTGTTCGCGACCCGAAGCCCCTCCTCCCATTTCAAGAGGAGCTGATCATGTTCACTGTGACGCACAAGACGCTCGCACTGGTCGCGGCGGGTCTGCTGCTGGCCGGCGGCGCCCGGGCACAACGGCGCACCGCAAGCGGTGGCACGTACACTCCAATCGACCCTATCCGCATCGGGGCGCACGTGGGCTACAGCTTCGACGTGGACCAGCTGCTGCTCGGCGTGCAGGCCACGCTGCCGTTGACCCGGATGATCGAGATCTATCCCTCGTTCGACTACTACTTCGTGGATGTCGGGACACTGTGGGCGCTCAACGCGGATCTCAAGATCCGTCCCCCGACTCCCCAGGGAGCGCTGTACGTCGGGGCTGGACTGAACTACCTGCATTTCAGCGACGCGGGGATCAGCAATGGCGACACGAACCTCAATCTGCTCGGCGGGTTCGAGTTGCGGCGGCAGCCGCTGCATCCCTACGCCGAAGCGCGTTTGATCCTGGGGAATGGCAGCGCCTTTCAGCTGGCCGGCGGTGTGAGCTTCAACCTGCACTAGCCGAGCAGTGCCACCTTTGCACAGAGGAGATCTAGCGTGAGAGATTTGACCCGACGGTTGTCGCTGGCTGTCCTTGTTTCGTTGCTCATGTCTGCCACAGCCGCGGCGCAAAGCCTCCGGCCTTCTCTCGGCCCTCAGCTCGGGTTCGCCTCGGACAACTTCGACCTCTTTGTGGGAGGTCAGGTCAGCTACCAGGTCGCCCCGCGGTTCGATCTGTACCCATCTGTCATCATCTACTTCCCGAACGGCCCGCTCAACGCTTGGGGGCTGAATTTCAATGTGAGGTATTGGCCGAGACTCAGCATGCCCAATCCCGGGCTGTACGTGGGCGGCGGTCTCGGGTACACCCATATCAGCGCATTCGGGGTTGGCGATTCGAGGACGGGCCTTAACCTGCTGGGAGGCTGGGAGTTTCATACGCCCAGTCTCAAGCCGTTCGTTGAGCTCCGCGCAATACTGGCCAGTGACGTGAACCGCATCGAATTCGCGGGCGGGTTGAACTTCAAAATGTAGCGATCTGGATTCCGCTTTGGCCCCCGCTCCGCAGGGAGCGGGGGTCGCGAGAATTCAGAACTCGAAGCTTTCCATCTTCCGCAAGGCAATCCGCAGCGGCAGCACGACGGCCATCAGGCACGGGACCGCGGCGCTGGCGAACCACAGGACCATCCTGCCATCGATCACCACCGGCTGCCGGTCGTAGACCGCCCGCACGTAGGCGTACACCGCTTGCCACAGCCCGAAGACGACCGCGCCCAGCAGCACGATCGTGGTCATCATGAACATGAGGCCGCCGAACGACGTGGGGATCTGGGCGGCGTTCTCGGTCTCGAACTGGGGATAGAGCGTGCCGTAGCACAGCGCGAGCGATCCGATGGCGAGCGTCAAGGCGCAGATGGCGACCAGGCTGAGCACCATCATGAACGGCGTCACATCGAGCAGCAGGTTGGTCAGCCCGGTGAGCAACAGGGCCATCACCAGCAGCGGAATCGTCCCGACCCAGTACTTGGACCAGAGCAGGGCTCGCAGGTCGAGCGGGCTGGACCGCAACAGCCACATCTGCCGGCCCTCGAGCGATACCGCGGGAAAGATGAACCGGGCCGCGATCGCGGCGAGGACGAACCCCGCCAGTCCCAGATTGAGGAACGACACCAGGGTCACGTAGAAGAACCCCACGGGCTCCCCACGATGCAGCGGCAACGCCTTGATGTTGAAGAGATAGATGACCACCAGGACGCCGAGCAGGATGAGCTGGCTCCACTGGGTGGTGTCCCGGAAGAACAGCTTGATGTCCTTCAGCACGAACTCGCGCTTCGCCACGGGCAGGGCGAACAACGCCCGCCCCACCGTGCGGCGCCACAGGATGCCGCGGACGAAGCGTTCCGCCCCTTCCTGGGCTTTGGTGAACCCGGTGGCGAACAGCCGGCGGTGGAGCATCGCGCCGAGTGTGATGAAGGCCGCGGCCGTGCTCCACAGCAGCACCAGGGGGAGGGGGTCCACCGCGCCGCCCAGGTATCCCATGATGGACCGGGTCGCCCACTCGCTCGGCAGGAACGGGGACGTGGGGGTGCGCAGCACGGCGATGAAATCGAGCAGGTTGCGGAACCCTTCGGGACGCGCCAGCTGCTCCGGGCGGATCAGGCGGAACAGGAGGATCAGGACGCCCGCGGCCCCGAGCGCGATGATCGATAACAGATCGCGAGTGCGGCGCGCGGGGAAAATGTTCACCAGCACCAGGGTCAGGGCGCTGCCCAGGACCGTGGGGAGCACCAGCAGCGGCACGATTACGGCGAGCGCGTAGGGGATGTACAGCAGCCCCCCGTGGTAGACCACCCCGTAGGCGGCGAGGATGGGGACGGTCATGAGCGCCACCATCCAGGACGAGTGCACCAGCGTTTCGCCGAGCTTCGCGAGGTAGAGCCGCAGCCAGTCGACCGGCGCCGAGACGAGGAGATCGAGGTCCTTGGCGAGAAAGAAGCTCGACAGCGCCGTGATGAGGTTCGACAGGATCAGGATCGACATGAACGACAGGAGGACGAGCCCCAGCAGCTTCCCCGCGAGCAGCGGCCCGAGCTCTTCGACGCCCCGGAAGTACCGCAGGATGAAGTACAGCAGGAAGTACACGCCGGCCCAGAACGCGCTGCCCACCACCGTCAGGATCGCCAGCTTCCCCCGCCCGCCCGAGGCCCGCTCCTCGCGCAACCGCTGCCGCGCCGTCAGCCATTTGGGCTGCAGCACGTGGACCAGGGTCGGCTGCGTCACCGCGCCCCTCCCAACACCTCCACCAGGTCGCGCACGGCGTGCCCGCCCGTGAGCTTGAGGAACAGCTCCTCCAGGCTCGCGTCTCCGGCCGCGTGCTGGTGCCGGATCTCGGCCATGGTGCCGTGGGCGACGATCTTGCCGTGCTGCAGGATCCCGATCTGGTCGCACATCGCTTCCGCCACTTCCAGGGTGTGCGTGCTCATCAGGACCGTGCCGCCGCGCTCCACGAACTGCCGGAAGATGTCCTTGAGCAGGCGGGCGCCCTTGGGGTCGAGGCCGACCATCGGCTCGTCCACGACGATGCACTCCGGCCGGTGGATCAGCGCACTCGAGATGATCAGCTTCTGGCGCATGCCGTGGCTGTAGGCCTCGATCAGCTCGTCCTTCCAGCTGGACAGCTCGAACACTTCCAGGAGCTCCGTGATGCGGCGCTCGATCGCTTCGCCTTCCTGCCCGTACAGTCCCGCCACGAAGCGCAGGAACTCCGCCCCCGTCAGCTTGTCGTACACGAACGGCCGGTCCGGAATGAAGCCGAGCCGCAACTTCGCGGCGAGCGGATTCGCCTGCACGTCGTCTCCGCCGATCAGCACGCGGCCGTCGGTGGGTCGGAGAATGCCGGCGATCATCCGGAGCATCGTCGTCTTGCCCGCGCCGTTGGGGCCGAGGCATCCGTACAGCACGCCGCGTGGCACGTGCAGCGTGATGTGGTCGAGTGCGACGAAACTGCCGTAGTGCTTGGTCAGGCCTTCGAGTCGGATCATGCCTGTGGGATCAGGATGGTTGGAGCGTCAGGCGTCCCAGCAGCCGGACGAAGTCGGCGGGCCGGACCAGACCGCCTACGAGGAGCCGCAGATGGACGGCATCGGCCGGGAACTGGTCGAACGTGGGGTCCACCGCGACCCAGTCGCCCAGATACACCTCGGCCCATGCGTGATAGTACCATCCCGCATTCCCGGCCGCGCGGACGAGCCCGGCGACCGGCCGCGCCGGGAGGCCGAGAGCACGCGCCATGGCGACGAACAGTACGGTGTGCTCGTTCGCGTCGCCACGACGATGCTCCAGCACGCCGGTAGCGTCACCGATGCCGGGAGCGTGCTCCCGGCGCACCTCGGTCGCTACCCAGTGTGATAGGCGGGCCGCGACCCGCTCCGGACGGCGATCCCCGCCTGCCACGATCCGCGCCTGGGCCGCCACGCGCAGGTCCTGGCTGGCGATCAGCAGGTCGGGCTCGAGGTCGAGGCGCATGCCGGAGTCGGAGTCGGGAAGGCGGTAGCCCGCCACGAGCGACGCGCCGCCCTCACGGCGAACGAGGAGCGTATCGCCCGCCAGGTGCTGGCGTCCTCCCGCGAGCGCGAGCCCCTCGAGCGAACCTCCGACCAGGCGCACCCCGAATTGACCGGCGCCCGTTCCCGAGTCGGGGCGTTGCCCGGCGGCCACAAGGGTCGTGGCGACGATGTCGTCCGGGCGGGGCGTCGCCGTCGCCCGCAGCAGGCGGAGCGTGTCGCGGTGGCGGAAGTTCTCGTACGCGATCTCGAACGCCGTGCGCTGGGCGGTGAAGCCGAGCGGCGTCGTGGCCTGGACGATGCGCCCCTGGGCGTCGATCCAGGCCGAGGCCGCCGCCCCACTCCCGTCTCCGTCGCCCGCGGCGTCGACCCGGAATGCCCGCACGGTGTCGAATCGGACGGGGACCCAGGCCATCGTGGTGCTGTCGTAATCCGCGCTGTCCGCGACCACGAAGGTCGATTCCGCGGTGACGTGCAGAGCGCGCTCCCGCAGCGTCGCGGAGAAAGGATCGAGCACCCGCACCCGCGCGCTGCGGCCCGGGTGAAGCCCGCCGCCGAAAGCCAGACGCAGGGGCCACAACGAGGGGAGCTGCGCGCTGTCCAGGGCGGCCAGCGTGACGTGGAGCGAGTCTCCGCCGGCGACCATCGTGACCTGCCCCGGGCGGCCCGGGCGCGCGCCGGCACGGGCGTCGAACCGGAGCGTTGCGCCGTCTACTTCGCTCGTCACGCCCAGGAGGTGCAGCGAGCGGTCGAGCATGGCGACGCTGCGGCCCTCGGTGCGGTTCAGGCGTCCCAGGGCGGGCATGTCCATGACCTGGACATCCGAAAGCCGGAGCGAATCCTCCAGCGTGTCCATGGTGGTGGAGGCGTATCCGATCTGTTGGGCGCCGACCGACAGCCGGTAGAACATCGCTCCAGGTGAGACGGTGAGGGCGGCCTCGGCGAGGCGGGCCCCCGTCGAGCGGAAAGACACGCGGTGCACGAGCCAGGCCATAGCCGCGGCCCAGACCAGCAGAATCACCGCGGCCCAGTGGCGGCGGGTCAGGACAGCCTCGCGTGGAGCCGCCGCAGGGCGCTCTCGAAGACGAGGCGTTGGTCTTCGGTCTCCACGACGATGGCCAGGTCCGCGGGGACCGCGGCCGGAGGCTGATCTCGCAACTCCGAGAGCAGGATTTCTGCCGCGTCTTCGATCGACAAGTTGCCCGCGCCGATCCCCAGCGGCGGAACGGTGAGGCGGGTGAATCCCCATTCGCGCGCGCGCTCCAAGGCGGAGCGCCACGCCCGGGCGACGCCGCGGTGCGAGATCGGCTCCTCCCGGCTTTGAATGACCGCGTGGATGACGAATTCCACTGGAAGATCGCCGCCGCCGGCGGTGACGACCGCGGCGCCCACGACGAGCTCGGTGTGCACCTCGAGGCGACGCTGAAATTCGGGACCGCCCATCTGCTCCAGCCGGAGCAGGGCCGGCGTGGTCGGCTCGAGCTGTGCGGTGGCGGGACGGACGAGGGCGTCGGCGGGAAGGAACGCGAGGTCGTCCACGACCACGCGGATCACTTCGCGGCGACCTCCCGGGAGCGGCGGTACAACCGTGCGGCGTCGTCGGGACGGCGCAGCCGGTCGAGCACGACGCCCTGGCCGTACAGGGCCTTGGCGTGGTGCGGATCGAGCTCGGCGGCACGGCAGAACGCGGCGAGCGCGCCATCGAGATCGTCGGCGTGGTTCAGGGCCTCGCCCAGGTAGAACCACGCGGTCGGGCTCCAGCTTTCCTGCTCGACGACCAGGCGCAGATGGGGTACGGCGCTCGCCCACAGTCCCTTGCGCAACAGCACGATGCCGAGCGCGCTGCGCACCGTCACGTTCGTGGGATCGAGCAGCAGCGCGCGCTCGAGATCGGTGCGCGCGTCGGCATAGCGTCCCATCCCTCCCAGCTGCTTGGCGTGTTCCAGCAGCAGCGGGATGCTGTCCGGCTGTGCCGCGATGGCCGCATCCAGCGCGGCGAGGGCGCGCTCAGCCTCCGACGCTGCCGGCCGCAGCGAAGCCAGCGTGCGATTGCGCCGCTGAGCGGTTGCGTGATCGTGACCGTTGCCGTTGCTGTGACCGTTGCCGTTGCCGTTGCCGTTGCCGTGACCGTTGCCGTTACCATGGCCGTTGCCGTTACCATGGCCGTTGCCGTTGCCATGACCATTGCCGTTGCCGGCCAGCTCGGGAGCTGCGACCGGGGCCGGCCGTGCGGTGAGCATGGCGGTCTCCGTGAGTTGCCGGGCTTCCTCCAGAAGCTCGGCGGCCACACGCGCGCGATCGCGTGCGGTCTCGTGCAGTTGTCGGTCGTAGCGCCGGATCATCCTGCGACCTCGCTCGCGAGCCAGGACAGATACGATTCCAGTCCGTGGGTCACCGGAAGAGCGAGCAGCTCGGGAACCTCATAGGGGTGATGTCGCTCCACTGCGGTGCGCAGTGCGTCCCATTTCGCGACATCGGTCTTCAGCAGCACGACAACCTCCGATTCCTCGCGGACGCTGCCTTCCCACCGGTAAATCGATCGTGCATTACCGAGCAGCGTGCC